>JARBTX010000034.1 GCA_029239975.1 Anaerocolumna sp. | reverse complement strand
ACATAGAAGTTAAGAAATAGGATTTAGGATATAAAAATTAAGAAATAGAATTTAGGATATAGAAATTAAGAAATAGATAAGATATAGAATAAAAAATAGGAATCAAGATATAGAAAAAAAATTAAGTAATAGGAATTTTGATTTAGAAATTAAGAAATAGGAATTATGATTTAGAAATTAAGAAATAGGAAATTATGATTTAGAATTAAGAAATAGGAATTAAGATATAGAAATTAAGAATAGTAATTATGATATAGAAATTAAGAAATAGAAATTAAGTAATAGAAATAATAAGATATAAATAATATTACACAGATATGAAAATATGTATCTTTAAAGGGTAAGATAGATCATTGATATAATTTACAACCAGGTGTATAATTATGGTAATTGTTAATGATATTATGATTTTATGGGGGTACATATGATAAAAATTCTTAAAACTTATTTGAGTTTATTTTTATGTGTAATTATATTTACATTTACTATAAGACAAGTTTCATATGCAGCTGAAAATAAAGCTTATATGGTATCTTTTGATGCCAATGGAGGGGAAGTAGATACAAATAGTACGACTGTGACATTTGGCAGCAAATATGGGAAATTACCAAAACCTACAAGAAAAAATTATGATTTTGCTGGATGGTATACTTACAAAAGTGGTGGAATCAAAATAACCGCTGATAGCACAGTAAAGATCAATAGTAATCACACGTTATATGCTAACTGGAAGGGAAAAGAAAGCAGCATTACCTTATATCCAACTGGTGGGACGTTAACAGAAGATACGATTAGAGTTTATTATGGTTCAAAGTACAAACTCCCAACTCCTATAAGAGAAAATTATACATTTGAAGGGTGGTATACATCCGAAAAAAGTGGTGATAAAATCCCAACTTTTTCTCTCTTTGATGAAAACTCAAAAAAGAAATTGTATGCACACTGGAGTGAAAAGGTTCTAAAGATAACATTTATAGCTTATAATGGAGAGAATTATACAAAAGAAGTTACCTGTGGCAAAAAATACGGAGAATTACCTATTCCTGAAAAAAAAGGACAAGTATTTCATGGATGGTATACTTGGGATGATTATCTGAATCCGGATGCAAATCCAGTTAATCCAGATACTATAGTAGATGAAAAAGATTCTTTAAAATTATTTGCAAGATGGGTTTTTAGTGAATAGCAAATCCAATAATAGGATAGTAAATAAATTCGTTTGGGTATTGCAATTTGATACATATTTTGATATAATAAAGTTCGTTCGTTAGGAAACAACCTAAGAACAAAAGTTATCATATTAATAATTTGCAGTCGTGGCGGAATTGGCATACGCGCTAGACTAAGGATCTAGTGGTCATTGCGACCGTACGGGTTCAAGTCCCGTCGACTGCAGTAATGGAAAAAGGAATCAAACTTTCGGGTTTGGTTCTTTTTTTGGTTAGGCGATAGTCGGGAGAAGCTAGGTAATAACTGAAATTGTGGAACATTAAGATATGTATTTGCAAACATTATAAATGTGCAGGTATTGGAAACTATGGTAGGTAAATTAATGTTTACAAGAAGAGTTCGGAACTTCGATGGCACGTTCTGTCACTTATGAATTATATTGATTTCTTTACAAGCAGACGGTCTGAAGTAATATCATATAAGATATAGGAACCAAAATATTAATTTTGGTTCTTTTTTTATTGTGCGCCCAGCATGGGCGCAATCTAACGGGTGAAAGTCCCGAGTACGGGTTAGTAGTGCCAAGTACATAGCTAAGAGCAAGGGTGTCCACGGTGACGTGGAATCTGAAGGAAGCTTAAGGCAAACTTCTGGTCTGACGAACAGAAATCACATCAGCATATATGGATTGGATAAAGTTGCAATACAAACTGAAGTCCCAAACTACTCGGAAATCCAGTGTGTAAATGTGGCAGATAGATGGAAGGAAAGATTGCGTTCTTACCTGGGGAGATCTCACGGACATGTGGAAACATAAAGTATGAAGCGTGGTTGAAATAAGATTTATCGTGAGAAGTCAGCAGACGTCATAGTACCATATGTAGTCGACGACATATGGGAAGGACTGAACTTTAGGAGATGAGAGTAAATGAATGTTACTAACGAAGAAATAAAATACAGAAAACTTCATAATGAGATGGATGAAGGCTATCTGCAAATGGTATCCGCGGAACGGAAAGAGTATGTAGAAGCGTATGCTTGTTCAAGGATAACTGAAAACAACGTCATCAACACAGACTTGTCGGCGGAAATGTTCGCAAGCGAACATAGATTATTAGAGAAAATATTAGATAAAGACAACATGAACCTAGCCTACAAAAAGGTAAAGTCTAATAAAGGAGCCGGTGGAATTGATAAGATGGGAGTAGATGAGCTTCTACAATATCTGAAAGAAAACAACGAGCAACTAATTCAATCAATCAAGGATGGGAAATATCGTCCGAACCCCGTGAGAAGGGTAGAAATACCCAAAGATAATGGGAAAATGAGAAATCTAGGAATACCAACTGTAGTAGATAGGGTAATACAACAAGCAATAGCCCAGTTCTAAGTAAAAGCCTAGATAATGTAACATTAAATTCACTAGGATTTATTTATTTTTCTGATTATTACACGAAAGTCTGTGTAAACTAAAGAACCGCCGTGTACCGAACGGTACGCACGGTGGTGTGAGAGGTCGATAGCTGAATTAATCAGCTATCTCCTACTCAATTAGACATATGTCAAATGCAATTGTAATATGTTGCGCATTGGATTATAATGTAAGAAAAAGGTATTTTGAAAAATAAGAGTATGTACGTAAATAAATATGGAAAGGAATGCATTTATGTGGACAAGAAATAGATATACAGGACATGGAGGCGGTTTATATACGGGACCTGAAGATAAACCATATATGAGTAATTGTCCTCCTAGAGATTATTTACTAAACTATATGCAAAAGAATAATATGATTAAGATTATACAAAATATGATAGATAATGGATTTTGATTAACAGAACATACTTGTTACTTAAAATACGAGGATGATAGGAGATAAGGAGGAGATAGATGTGAGATACATGGAAATAAGTGAATTTATTAATGGATTTTCAGTAAGACCAGATGGAAGCATGGCAATGCTTTTAGGTGCTGGGGCATCAATATCATCTGGTATTATGTCTGGAGGGCAAATGGTATGGGATTTTAAACGATCAATTTATTGTGTAGAAAATAAGATCTCTACTTCATCTTTCAAAGACTTATCTAAAGAAGCTACTCAAACAGAAATACAGAGTTATTTTAATTCTAAGGGTACATATCCAGTTCAGAATTCACCAGAGGAGTATCCATTTTATTTTGAAGAATGTTATACAGATAGAAGAAGTAGAGAGCTATATATACAAGGCAAAGTTAAAGATGTAACTCCATATTCAGGTTACTTATGCTTAGGTGCAATTATATCTGAAAAACGTATAGATCTTGTTACCACAACTAACTTTGATGATCTTGTACAAGCTGGTATATATACTTTAAATCCTGGGTTATCTATTAAAAAAATTTCATCAGCAATAAAAGAAAGCGTTGGATTTAATCTACACGATGGCTTCCCTAATATAATAAAACTGCATGGAGATTATTTAATAGATAAATTAAAAAATACATCTGATGAGCTTAAAGAGATGGAAAGAGAAATAGGAGATATTTTCGAGCATGGAATTAGAGATAAAGGATTAGTTATAGTCGGTTATGCCGGAAATGATAATTCAGTAATGACAATTTTAGAAAAACTGGTTATTCAGGAGAAAAGCTTACCATATGGGATAATATGGTGCAAACCAATAAATACAAAATTAAGTGAACGTGCTGAGTTGTTTATGGAAAATGCCTGCAGTCGAAATGAATTATCGGGAGTTTTAGAAATTGAGAGTTTTGATGATTTAATGTATAGGTTATATTTAACATTAAATAAATCCTATAGTGAAATAGATAGCAGTTGGAAAGAAGTTACTAAAATTAGACCTGTTTTATTTGGAAATATGAATAAACACAAAGGATTCGTCAAGTCTAATACATTTGAATCTATAATGTATCCTACAAAGTGTTATACTTTTAAAACTAGTATACAAAAGTGGAGAGATTTAAGGGAATGTTGTTCTGGTCACAATATTGTAGCAGCATTGCATAATGGAGAAGTATGGGCATTTGGAAACGAAGTAAATTTGTGTGATATATTTAAAGAGAAAATGATAAGTAAAATAACTTTAATGGAAATTCCTGATTACATGATGATGAAAGATTCGTCCATTATTATCGGCATGTATTATGATATAATCAAAACTTCCATGATTAGAAAAGGATTTTATTGCTTTGGAAAAAATAAGTTTTACAATATAAACAGCATTAAATATGAGAATGGACTTAAACTTTATGATGCAATTGAAGTATTCTTATCCTACTTAAATAAGAAAATCAATCTTACCTTTTTACCTACACTATATATGGAAAAGTTAAATGGATCAGATTTAAAAACAATAGAAAAGCAAAATATTATAAACAAATATCAATCGAAATTATACAATAAACCTATCAGTGAGGTATTTAATGAATGGACTAAAAATATAACAACAAATAAACAATTAGAGTTTTGCCTAGATGGGGCAAAGTTGGTATTTAACAGGTTAGTATATACCTATGGTGGATATGGCAGAAAAGACGAATGGCCTCAAATTCAATGTTATCAATGCGTTGAGCCTAAAATGAGTTTTTCAGTTGATGATAATAATAAAAAATCTATTAATCAATTAAGAGGATTAATTAATTATGGTCCAATAGAGAAGCTAAAAAATGGAATAGAAGTCGATACTATAAAATTAGCTGTACTAACACCTAAACAAAATTACCAACAGATTATACACCATTTACAAAAACTAAAAAAGCAAGCGATTCCTACAACAGAAAAAGATTTTTTACCAGAATTTATGGGGTTTCAGCAAATATTTAGAAAAGATATAGATATACCAACTTTAGATGATAACTTAAGATACATGGAATATGATGGGGAAAAGGCAAAAAATAATAGTCCCAATAAATTTTTTCAAGGTTTATCTAAGTATATTGATATATTTGAAAAAAACAAACCAGATTTTGATTTATTAATAATATATATACCATCATATTTCTCGCATTTAAGAGAATTGAAAAATGATAATGTGTATTTTGATTTGCATGATTCATTGAAATTGTATTGTGCTGAACGTGGAATAATCATGCAGATTATTGAAGAAAGGTCTGCAGTGCCAACACAGTATACAGATACTGCAAAAGTCCTATGGGGACTTTCAACAGGTATATATTCAAAGACGGTGGGAAGGTTATGGAGACCAGAAAATTTTAACGAGAATACTGCTTTTATAGGGTTAAGCTATGTTCAATCTGTGAGGGAAGGAGAAAAAGTTTCGATTGGTTGTAGCCAATTATTTGATTCCGAGGGAAATGGAATGAGGCTTTATCTTAGGCCAATAAAGAATCCTCAGTATATACAACAAAATCCCTTTATGAGAAGTGAAGATGCTCGTCGTTTGATGATGAGTCTGAAGAAACTTTATGATGACTCAATTCCAACTTATAATTTAAAAAGGGTTGTAATTCATAAAACAACCTTTTTTACTAAAGAAGAAATAGAAGGAATAACAAAAGGGTTAAATGGTGTTGATGATATTGAGCTATTGCAAATACAAGAGTTTACACCATGGAGGTGTATAAGATTTGATTCAGAGGATATGTTAAAAGGCTTATCTTATTATCCTATACAAAGAGGAAGTGTGATACCTTTAGATGAATATAGCTTTTTATTATGGACGCATGGTTCTGTTCAAGATGAAGATTTGGCCGGTACAAGTAAAAATTATTATAAGAATTCTAGAGGGATTCCAGCACCATTACTTATTCGTAGATTTATGGGAAAGGCAAGTGGTGAAACATTGGTTAATGAAATTATGATGTTAACGAAAATGAATTGGAACAGTGGTGACAGCTTTTATAAAGTTTTACCTGTAACATTAGACTTTGCTAAAACCTTATCTAAAATGGCAAAGCAGGATGTTGTTCTTTATGACAAATCGTATGATTTTAGATATTTTATGTAAGTAATAATATTATTATAATCAAATTTTTTGAGACTAAAGGTATTTTTATAGCAATGAATGGTTATTCATCTGAAGTATTGAAATCATTACCAAGAGGAAAAGAACTTAAAGTTTTGTTGTTTGATGGAAATCATTTTAAATCATTTTATTAAGGTCATTTAGGAATTTATACCTTTCAAGAATTATTAGATTATGCTCTTAATCAAGCTTGTTTAAGGGGAGAAATATTCGCATGAGTTAACCTTGTGAGAGTTGAAAGAAAATATATTTTGTAAGGAGGCACAACAATGGATACGATGAATTATATAAAAAAACAAGTTACAAGAGCGTTAGAATTAAATAAAAAATTAGTTGGATTAGAAGATGTTATAACTCATATCGAACGTGCGGAGTATATGCTTGAAATGGGGGATAAAGATAATGACAAACATTTTTATACGGATGTCATTTATAGAACAAATCATGCATATGAGGGAATATTAAAGGAGGCATATTTTGCACTTACAAATAATGAAGATAAGAAAATAACACCTAATAATATTGAAAAATACTTACTTGATAATAAAGTTTTAAAAGAAAGAGTTATAAAATTGCTTGAGAATTATAGGCAAGAGTGGAGAAATACCTCGACACATGATTATAGGCTGTTTTTTAATAGTGGTGAAGCATTCTCAGCAATTCTATCAGTTACATCATTTGTACATATACTCCTAAATCAAATTAACGATAACTTATATTATTTGTCAGAGATAGAGAGAATTGAACCATTAGTAACTGATATCAAGAAAAACTTCCATGTTAATTATAATTCACTAAACTTTATAGAGAAAGTTAAATATCTTTTAAAAAACTATGATGGAAATTTATATAAAAATCCAGAAGATAATAAACTATCATTATTAACTGAGAGTGAATTTTTAAATGGTATTATAGCTTATATAAATTTATTGGATATAGAGATGAATATAGAATCAGAGCCGATAATAAATCGTGATTCAAGGTTAAGTCCTGATTTAATTATATCTAATAAAAATGACGATAAAGTTATAGTGGAACTGAAAGTTTTGAAGAAAATGAGAAATATAGACAACTATGATGACTATATAAATCAATTACTATTATATCTTACTAATAGTAATATTAAACAAGGTATATTATTTTTATTGCCACGTAATATTAACCCTGATACCGTATTAGAGGAGTTGACAAAGGCTGTTCACGTAGGTTCAGAAGAATATACAATACATATAATATTCCAAAAGGTTAATTGAATAATCTCATTTCATTAATAATAAAAAAAAATAACTGACACTTGTTATTAAAGGTAATTATGCTTACATGTCTGAAAAACTGACTCTTGGTAAGGATCTCGAAATCAAGAGCATTGTTGGGTTATTATAGATCAAAGCACCGGTGAATTTCTTCAAGTCCCGTCGACTGCAGTTAACAAAAAAAGAACTATCAGCAGAAGCGATAGTTCTTTTTTTGTTTAGTAAAGTGGTTGAATTACTAGAATTATGTAGGGAGATACTTTATAATGGATAAAAAAACAGCAGGAGGCAAAACTTTGAAAACAGGTATTTATTTAAATGATTCCATTCATGGACTGATTTCATTAACGGAATATGAAAGAAGAATTGTATCAACGATTGGTTTTAATCGTCTCCACGATGTGTATCAAAATTCAACGGTATATCTTACGTTTCCCACGAATCGAACCAAACGATATGAACACTCCATTGGAACAATGAAACTTTGTTCCGATATGTTTTTTCAATCGTTATTAAATACAACGGATTCCATGCTAAGTGAATTCTTTGATATTTTTGTTAGAGAATATTCCATAATTTTAGATAGATTAAGACAGCAGCCAGATGTTTGTGCAGAAAAACTAGGTGCTAGACTACCGTTAGTGATGCCACAGATTGAACTAGATAGGTTGAGACATTCTCTTATACCCAACAATATTCCAGATCAGTATAAAAATGTGCATCTAATTCTCATTCAATCGATTCGTGCAGCAGCATTGCTACACGATATTGGACATCCGCCATTTAGTCATATTGTGGAATTTGCGCTAAAAGATGTCTATATGGAATATAAAGAGAAAGTAGTTAGTGAAAAGGAAAATGCAAAAGAATTTGTCGATATCATGTCTAAATACTTTGAGGGTAATAAAAAATTACACGAACAAATGGGGGATGAAATCAGCGAGGGTATTTTAAGTAAAATTATTGTACCAATTTCAGAAAATGAAGAGAAATACGATGAGAATTTATTTGAGTTGCTTGTACTAGAAAGTGTAAAAAGAATTTTTGCAGACGATGGAGCATTCAAATATCTTCATAGAATAATTGATTCTAGTTTGGACGGAGACCGCTTGGATTATGCGACAAGAGATGTAATCAATTCGGGAAAAGATTCTGGAAAGATTGAATATAGCAGAATCATTAATGATATGCAATTAATTGTGAAGGATGGAGAGATTTTTTTCTGTGTTCCATTAAAAGCAGTAAGTTCGGTAGAGGACTTTGTTAAGCGTAGATATAATAGCTATAAGGATATTATTTATCATCATAGAGTAATCCAATCTGATTATATTCTAGAAGGAATCGTAAAAGAGCTGGTAATGAAATACTTGAATGAAACAGTAATAGAGAAACAACGTGATAACGAAGTGCTAATACCATTTGATATCTCAGGTCTTTGGTTTCCATTAGGAGATAAAAAGTCTGCAATCAAAGCAAATGCACTTTCTCAATGGAATGATTCCTGGTTGACGACCGTGCTTAGGCAAATTTACTATACGAAATATTATCATAATGAAGAAATCGAAGATGGTTCTAGGGATTATATATTAGCACAACGTCTAGCAGAATTGTTGCGTAATAGCAAGAGATATCATTCCTTAATCAAGCGAAGTGAGAATTTTAAGATTATTGATGATGCTGTAAAACTTGAGATTATGAAACGAAAAGACGAGTTGGAAGCATTACTCATGAAGGAAAAGGGGGTATCTTTAAGGGAAAGATCCACAGAACTAATTCGTAGGATGTTAGACATTACTATGAAAAATTCTTCTGGTTTTGTATTATCTTTTATTTCGAGATACAGTAAGGAAATGAAAATCGAAGCTTTTGGGGAGATGGTAAGTGAAATTGTTAGGAAGGAAACAAACGATATCGTTACCAACCTTAAGACTTATGATACTGTTACTTTATTTAAACGTATTTCAATTGGATTAGATTCACCAATCTATTTCTATAACAATAAGGGCTCGATTTGTACCTTAAAAGACATCAGTGGAATTGCAGATATTTTGCAGCTTGATTCTGATTATCTTCCGGTTTTCTATATTTACATTTTAGCTAAAGATGAGGATGGGATTCTAAAGGAAAAAAGAGAAGAACTGCTAGGTAGCATTGGCACACGAATTGGTATTGAAATAATGAGAAGAGTTCAGAATAGTATAAGTATATTTACATGTGAAAATTGACTATGGTGTAATCTATCTAACATAGTAACGAGTTCTTGAAATTCACTTAAGTAATAAATATGTATCAAAAAGTTCTTGTTCCTTTGACTACTTTAAAAAAGGAACTATCAGTTAATGTGATAGTTCCTTTTTGGTGCTCGGTGTTTATAATTAGATAAAGATTTTGTAATTATATTAATCTAGATTTTAAATTTCTCGAAAAATAGAAATTATTGTAATAATATAATAAATCGTGTTGATAATTGTGGAATATAGGATTATAATAATTTTATAGTATACACATACTATCGCCTTGTAAAATGTTGCAAGGGAGTTTCGTGTTCTTTGTCAAGTATAATCTTGATTAAGAATAATATTATGCAATGTATAGTTAAATCTAAAGAATTGTTCATTGTATAGCCTCCTATTATTGTATCAATTATTTCGATAATATAATCATACATCATTTCGTATTAAGGGGGAGACAGAGTTCTAGTGTAGTATTCTACATAGTCCAATTGTTGTGCTTAAGCTTGCTAATCGAAGTTAATGATATCTGTCGGTCATATGATTAGCAAGCTCTTGGAGGAAAAATGAATAAGAAAATTTTTACCAATAAATATTATACACATTTGGATATCAAAAAAGATTATCATCACTATATACATAGAATAAAAGATCCTAACTGGGTTAAAAGTCATGGATTTTATCCATTTATCCATTATCAAATTGTATTTCATAAATATAAAAGTGATAATGGTAAGAAGAAAAAGGTTCGGAATATAAATTATGCTGCACATATTGACAGGTTTATATATCAATATTATGGGAATAAACTGAATAATATTTATAATTCATATTGTAAGCAGATAGGTATTGGTAATGTATCTACTGCTTATCGAAATAATTCAAAAGGTAAATGTAATATACATTTTGCAAGAGAGGTATTTGAATTCCTTGTAAAGACAAAAGAGGCTTTCGTCTTTGTTGGAGATTTTTCAAATTTTTTTGATAATCTTGATCATAAATATTTAAAAGAAAAAATATGTACTGTTTCTAATAAAGAAATGCTAGATGATGCGGAATATGCAGTATATAAAAATATTACAAGATATTCTTTTGTTGAAGCTAAGGAAATCGAAATATTTAAATCTAAGTTAAGACGAGATATGCGTGACTATGATAAGTATTTTTTAACAAGAGAATTTCAAGAATTTAAAAAAGGTCATTTATATCGTAATTATAAAACATATGGTATTCCACAAGGTTCTTCAATTAGTTCCGTATATGCTAACGTATACATGATAGAATTTGATAAGATGTTAAATGATTATGCTACCAGTAAGCAAGGTATTTATAGAAGGTATTGTGATGATATAATTATGATTATTCCAATGAATAAGGAACAGTTTCAATATCGAGAATATGAACATCATATTATTAAGGTTGATCAGATACGAAGTCTTGTTAAAAACTTAGATTTAAATATAGATAAAACTGAACAGTTCTTTTATAGCAGTGATACCATTAGTAAGATTTCTGGTGAAAGTAATATAATAAACTATCTTGGATTTTCTTTTAATGGAAAAGTAATTAGAATTCGTGAAAAGAGTATGTTTAAATATTATTGTAGAGCTTATAAAAAAATTAAATCAGTTCAATTTGCTCGTGATTCAAAATCCATGATTGCTGCTAAGAAAGCACTATATAAGTCATATACACACTTGGGTAATAAAAAGAATAAGAAGGGATATGGGAACTTTATAACATACACATATAAAGCCGAAAAAATATTTAGTGAAAGTGATATTTTAGATAATGAGATACATAATCAAATAAAAAGACATTGGAAAAAAATTAATGAAAGACTTAAGTTAGGAGTAGAAACTTGATTAAAAGGATTTACTATTTTTACTTAGATTTTGTGCATTATGTCTCATCAGGAAGCAGTCAACATAGAGTTGGTTGCTTCCACTTTTTTATACCAATAATGAAACAGTTTATTGAACACTATTGTAGTATTTAGTTCAATCTTATGCATTCGTGCCAATTTACTTTTAATATTAATCATTGTAAAATTATGAATTGGGCATACTATAGCTCAAGCTGTTCAGTCGTTGGGGATCTATATTAATATTTTGGCATTGATATAACTATATTTTTCTCTTTAAGTTAGCCATCGTTTATGATATATTTAAGTGGTATAATATGTAAATCGGATTCTAAATGGAAGGCCAATATATGAATGCAATTTTAAGAAAACAAATACATAATATAACCACTAAATTTATCATTTGTACATTTCTATATACATGGTGCGTATGGGGTATTATAGTCGCATCATCGAAAGGAATCATTTTTCCTGACATTAGCTTAAAATATACGTTCGAATTTATTATCCTTGGTGGATTATCACCAAGTGTTCTTGCATTTATCTTTGAAGGAATAACAGAGGGGAAAAAAGGCATCATACGTTTATTGAAAAAGCTATTAATCTGGAGAGTGAATCCATTGTGGTATGTGTTTTCCCTTGGGTATATTCCGTTTATATACTATCTTCCAGCATTCCTTTGTAAAATATTTGGAGAACAATACATAATAAGACCAAGGTTTCAATTCATAAATTTACTTATATTATTTATAGGTCAAATGTTTGCAGGACCTATTAATGAAGAGTTCGGATGGAGAGGATTTGTCCTACCAAGATTACAACAAAAAATGTCACCAATAATGGCAAGTATTATATTGGGTGTTATTCATGCTACTTGGCATATTCCACTTTATTTTATTAGTGGTCAATATCAATTTAAATCAAACTTTATTATATATTTACTAATAGTTGTTTGTTACTCATTTATTTATACTTGGCTTTATAATGGAACTGGAGGTAGTATACTATTTGTGTGTTTATTACATTCTTCCTTTAACTTTCAACCAAATTACTTTTATGTAGCAGCTCCTAGTAATCCAAGTATTTTATTTTCAATTCTTTCAAATTCATTCGCTTATATACCATTACTCCTTATTATAGGTGTAATGGCTAGGAAAAAATATAGTAAGGTAATAATATAGTAAGGTATCAATATAAAATAATAATGAAATCAGGTGTTTGTTATGTTTCCATTTATAATAGGTTCTGTGATATTAATTATGTTGATTACGTTGTTTGCAACATATCAGTCAGCAGCTACTCCAAAGAAAAATATATTATTAAATGTTTTCTTGCCTAACGAGTTATCAAAAAAGCAAGAGATATTGGAAATTGCTAACTCATATAAAAAAATAAATCGAATATTACTATTTATTTTTACCATTGCTGCTATACCAAACTTTTTTATTCCATACATATCATTTGTAATTTTATACTTAACTATTTGGTTTGGGTTATATATGATTGCATGTAATCAATTGGTGATGTTTTTTAGTCGTAAACTTATTGTATTAAAAAGCAATAATTCATGGTTTTACGGTGATAGTATGAAACATGAACTGAAAGATAAAAAGTTAAAAACTTGGTTTTTAAAGCATCATTTCATTGATTCTGATACAGAAGAAATCTATGTGGATGATGACGAATACTGGATAAAAGGATATTATTATAATCCATTTGATAAGAGAACCATGATTGATAAGAGAGTTGGATTTGGAACAACTCTAAATATGGCAGCTAAGGGGAGCAAACTATTTAATATTTGTATAATCGGTTTTATAACTGTGGTATTAGGTGGGGTATTTCTTCTTCTTGTAAGTTTAGATTTCACAACATTTCAATTATCTGTCCATGATGATAAAGTAGGTATTAAAGCATCTATGTATAGTTATGAATTTAATATAGGAGATATTGAAGATATTTCATTAATAGAAGCTTTGCCAGCAAAGGGTACTAGAACCAACGGAGCAGCCACGGATTCTTATATGCTTGGTAATTTTAATTTATCAGGTACGGGTAAATCTAAAGTCTATGTGTATAGAAATAACCCGCCATATATTAAGATCAAACTTCGTAATTTAACTATTTTCTTTAATACGAAATCGGAGATTAAAACGAAGGAAATTTATAATATGTTAAAAGATTTAGAGAATGGTAAATAACATAATTATAAATATAGGGAGTTCTAATGGAATATAAAATAATTAGTGGAAGATATGAAACAGGTACGGAAGAACAACAAAAGGGATATAATCAGTTATTTGGTGATGAAAGAATACAAGAGAAATTTGACTTGTATTTTCATTGGTTTAACATTGTCCATGAGATAGGAATTGGTAGATAACCCTGAAATACAATGCTGTCAACCAACATAATATGTATAATAGAGTAAAGGAGCTTAACATATGCTTAATAAAGTGAACTTAAAAGAAGAAGTAAATGCAATTGAAGATTTATATGTCTACAAAAAGATCGGTTCATTAAACCATCATATTCTTAGTGTAGTTCAAGTGGAAAATCGTACTTTAGACTTTCATGTACATGAGAAATCCGATGAATTATTTTTAGTACTAGAAGGTTCCTTTCATCTAGAAACAGAAGATGGGTTATTAGAAGTAAATGAAGGTGAATTTGTAATTGTGCCAAAAGGAACGCTTCACAGGCCTGTGGTTGGTCCTTTAACAAAATTTCTTATGATAGAATTAGAAGGAACACTAAACAAAGAAAATAGTGGAGAGTTATATGAAGATTAGGATATATTATCCGATTAAAATAGTTTAATTAAATACATAAAAACACAAAGAGCTTATTTATCATTTCACCATTAGCCTATTAAGGTTGATATTTGGAATGTATACGGTAAGCTCTCTTTTTATGTTGTTAAATATGAAAAGCACAATTGTGAGCAAAAAACAACAACTTGGTGTAGTGACTAGAAAGGGAAAACTGAGTAAAATATTAACAAATACATATAAAATATTTATAATACAAAGGATATTTTTGGGCGTTTTGCATATTGCTAAACGACTTTTGAAGGGAGGATTTTTGTTATGTCCAAGTCTTTAGTTTCTGTTAAGTCGCATTCCAAGCGATTTGCAAAAAAGAAAACATTATTGTTATTAACTATGGTTTTACCTGGAGCCATATGGCTTATCCTGTTACGTTATTTACCCATGTTTGGTATTGTAATGGCTTTTAAGAATTACAAAATATATACCAAAGCACCATCACTATTTAATAATATTATGCATAGTGATTGGGCTGGTTTAAAAAACTTCAAATTTATATTTGCTACATCTGACTCATGGGTTATGATTCGTAATACCATAGGCTATAACGCGTTATGGATTATATTAGGTCTAATAATCTCAGTTACATTTGCAATTATGCTTAGCGAGATTACCAATAAGTTTGTAGCTAAAACATACCAAACATTAATGTTTTTCCCATACTTTTTAAGTTGGGTTGTTGCTAGTTACTTTGTATTGGCTTTTCTTGATCCAACTCGTGGTCTTCTGGTTCACTTACAAGAAAAGTGGGGTATGGAAGTAATCAATTGGTACAACGATCCAAAACAATGGCCAGTTATCTTAACCATTGCCAGTTTGTGGAAAAGTCTCGGATATTCAACTGTTTTGTATTTAGCAGCAATCACAGGAATTGATGCATCACAATATGAAGCTGCAAGTATAGATGGAGCAAGCAAATGGCAGCAAATAAAATATGTTACAATACCACATTTAAGGCCAATGATTTTGATTTTATTTATTATGAATGTTGGTAAGATTTTTAATGCTGACTTTGGTTTGTTCTGGAATGTGCCAATGAACTCAGGCCCACTATTCCCAACTACGCAAGTTATAGATACCTATGTATATAGAGCACTTATGACAACTAACAACCCTGGTATGAGTACGGCAGCTGGTCTTTTACAAAACTTAATTGGTTTCATCTGTCTTATGGGTGCAAATACAATAGTTCGTAAAGTTGACGAAGATTCAAGTTTATTTTAGGGGGGAAATGAAGAATGAAAAATAGAAGTGAAGATATATTAAGTCATAAATCGAATACTCGCCTAAATAAGGTAAGTATTCCAGCAGAAATTTGTTTTAATATAATTATCGCCTTCTTCTGCTTGTTGTGTATTATACCGTTTGTCTTTGTAGCGATAATCTCTTTTTCTGCGGAAGAAAGTATTCGTGAAATAGGATTTTCCTTTGTACCAACCCAGTGGGCACTAGAAGCTTACCACTATGTATGGGATTTAGGAGATCAGTTATGGAGATCTTACTTTAATAGTTTTTTTATTACAATTGTAGGTACCATAATTAGCGTATTAATTTGCATTTTATATTCCTATGCATTATTTCGTAAGGATTTTAAATACCGTAAATTTTTTACCTTCTTTTGTTTCTTCACCATGATGTTTGGTGGTGGTCTTGCCCCAACTTATATGGTTTGTAAGAATATGCTAGGTTTAAATGATAATTACGCAGCATTAATTGTTCCAATGTTAGTAAATCCATTTAACATAATTATTATGAGAACGTTCTTTCAGAGTTCTGTACCAACAGACTTAATAGAAGCAGCGGCAATAGATGGTAGTGGAGAATACAATACATTGTTTAAAATAATTGTACCAATATCAAAACCAGGTATTGCAACAGTTGCCTTATTAAATGCACTTGCATATTGGAATGAATGGTTTATTGCCATGTTATATATTCGTAAAGCGAAGTATATACCATTACAATTTCTTTTAATGAGAATGCAAAACCAAGTTGATTTCTTAGTTAAGAATAGTTCAGTCATAGGTGTTGAAGCAGCAAAGATTATGAATCAATTGCCTAAAGAAAGTCTTCGTATGGCATTGGTTGTATTGATTGTTGTACCAATTGCTTGTGCATATCCTTTCTTCCAACGTTACATTATTTCAGGACTTACAATTGGTTCTGTTAAAGGGTAAGAACGGTGGCAGATTGCCAACCGATTACAATAAAAAACATATTATTTAAGGGAGGGTTTTTTCATGAAAAAAATACTAGCTATTGTTTTATCGCTCATGATGCTAACCGTTGCATTCACTGGTTGTAGCAAAACTTCAAAAGATACAAATGCAGATGCTACGAAAGACAATACTGCAACTGAAACAACAACAAACGATTCAACTGAAGCAGAAGTGACAGAAGCTGCAGAAGCAGCAGATACTGGAGTGGATATTTCAGAACCTGTTACATTAAAATGGTATTTACATGGTAGTAATGTAACAGATGACTCTGCAGTACTTGAAAAGGCAAATGAATATTTAAAAGAAAAATTAAATGTAACTTTAGAGCCAATTTGGGGTACTTGGGGTGATTTTGATGCCAATTCTGTACTTGCAATTAATGGTGGAGATGATGTAGACATTTACTTCACATGTTCATGGAGTGCTGACGAATACAATGCATTTGCTAAAAAAGGTGCATGGGTTCGTCTTGATGATCCAGAAAATAATTTAATTGAAAAATATGCTCCAGAACTATGGAAACAACTTCCACAAGTGTTAACTCAAGGTGCTACAATCAACGGAGCTAACGGATATGGTGTATATGCAGTTCCTGGTTATAAAGATATTGCTACTCAAAACTGTTGGGATATCAATGTTCCATTACTTGAAAAATATGGATACACTATAGACGATATCAAAAATACAGATTACTACGGTTTTGGTGAAATCCTTAAGAAAGTTAAAGAAGGCGAAGGCGATGACTTCTATCCATTATTAGTAGAAGGCGCTGTTCTTGAAAGAATGGTTAATAATTCAATTATCGTAACTGGTGATGCTGGAACAAATAATCTTCTTTCTTACTATATTAATCCTACTGATACATCAGCAGAAGGTGCATATGGCAACAAGATTTTAAGCAAATTTGAAACTCCAGAATATAAAAAATTCGTAGAAAAAACTCGTGAGTATTTCCAAGCAGGTTACATTGATCCAGCTATGGGTAATGCGAACCAAGCAAATGATACTCGTTCCGCAAAGCAACTTACTGGTGAATACTTAATTGGTACTCAAAGTTATGCACTTGGATATGAACTTCAAGCAAGCAAAGAACGTGGATTTAAAGTAGAAATGGTTCCATGTACTCCAGCTTATGTTGATACAACATCTTCACAAGGTGCTATGATGGCTATTTCAACATCATCTAAGAACCCAGAACGTGCTATGATGTTCCTTAACTTATTAAATACTGATCCTTATTTATTTACATTACTTGATTTCGGTGTAGAAGGCGTTCATTATAATATGGTTAATGGTGAAGTAGTATTTACTGAAAAACGTGCTGATTACACTCCTTGGACAAATGGTATGGGTAATATAACTCAATTACCACCACAAGAAGGTCAAGGTTTAGATTTCCAAGATAAATTCAAAGCATACTATGGTGCAGCTGGTGAAATCCCAATTCTTGGTTGGGCTTTTGATCCTACTAGTGTAGAAACAGAAATGGGTGCATTAGCAAATGTTGCGGCTGAATATGCACTTGCATTAAATACTGGTACGGTTGATCCTGCTGAAAAATTACCTGAATTTATTAAGAAATTAAAAGATAATGGTATGGATAAAGTAATGGATGAAGCAAATAAACAATTAACTGATTTCCTTGCTGCAAAAGGTCAATAACTATAAAATAAATTAATTATTTAAGGGTCTGGTAAAATACCAGGCCCTTATTTTCTTTTAAAATTGGTTAAATGCAACTTACATGGGAAAAATGTAACTCACCGTGTCAGATATTGAATTCAAATTACGTTGGTTTTATACTTCCATCATAAGTTAAATTCTATAGGTATTTGCGAAACATCAAAGAAGTCCTTATTGCTTATACAATATATACAATTTTATAGCTGAATCTTGCCCCTTAGGGCAACTGAAGCTAGAAAATTCGTATATATTATATAAGCAATTTGATAAACTATATAGTTTCGCAATTGTCTATAAGATATATTCTAATTTGAAAGGAGAATTATTATGTTGGGAGTTATTATATTAGTTATTTTAGTGGGTTGTGAAATAGGGTTTACAATTTATTGCAGAAAGACAAATTCATATCAGGAGAAAAAGAGAAATATAATTCGCATAATGCTGTTTGGGTTAATTTCATTTTTAACAATAATTCATGTAATCTGGTGGGGTTTTCGAATTTATATGCTTTTTTTAATTCTTTTTATAAAGCTATGTCAAGCAATTTGGTATTTTGCATTTAAGAGACAAAGAAAAGAGAAGATTTATAAGAAAAGACATGTTATAATACCAATATTAGGAAGTACATTTTTATATACCTTTGCAGTATTTCCATTAATTTTATTTCCAGGGTTTGGACCAATTGAAGTCACAGGAAATAAAAAGGTTGAAACGGTAAGCTATACATTAACAGATGTAAATCGATACGAAACATTTTCTGAAAACCATGAAAATAGAAAAGTAACAATTCAGTTTTGGTATCCATCAGATGGTAATGGAACGTATCCACTCTTAGTATTTTCACACGGTGCATTTGGGTTTCGTGGTAGCAATGCTTCGACATATGAGAATTTAGCTAGTAATGGATATGTAGTATGTAGCATAGATCATACGTATCATTCTTTCTTTACAAAGCAAACAGATGGTAAGGTTGTAATTGCAAATATGAATTTTATCAATGATGCTATGGCTGCACAAAATGATGCTTATGATGACGAGAAGACATATGAATTATCTCATGAATGGTTGAAATTGCGTATGGATGACATGAATTTTGTCTTAGATGATATTAAGAAACAAGTAGTAAATTCGAAATCAGATCTTGTTTATAAAAAGATTGATATTAATAAAATAGGAGTATTTGGCCATTCCTTAGGAGGAGCAACTGCGGCTAGCATTGGACGTGAAAGAAATGATATTGATGCCGTTATTGTAATTGATGGAACTATGTTTGGTGAAGAAGAAGCCTTTGAAGACGGAATGGCAGTTTTAAACAAAGAGTCATATCCCATTCCATTATTAAATATTTATAACGAAGAACATTTTAAGGATGCAAACAAGATAGCTGATTTTTACAGTAATATGGTGGCAACTAAAAATGCTATTGATGCGAAACAAGTAGTTATAAAAGGTGCTGGTCATTTAAACTTTACAGATTTACCTGTTTTCTCACCATTACTTGCAAAATTATTAGGAACTGGTGCTGTTGACAGTAGGTATTGTATCGAAACGACGAATCAGATTATATTAGACTACTTTAATCATTACTTAAAAGATGCAGTAGAATTAAATCTACAAGAAGAATATTAATGCATGTGTAGAAATCTCGGTTACTAGCTTAGACACTAATTTGCCAATCTCTACTCCTGCAGAATGGGGGCTAAGCTACGTGAGAATCCGGGTTGAAAATATTAAGAATAAAGAAGATGAACTTGTTTTAATTCGATGTTGTAAAATAAACGATGAGATATTAGAAATCGTTAATTTTGTGAAATCAAAAGATGATATGCTAACAGGTTATGAAAATTCAGGTTTATATCAAGTGCCACTTCGAGATATTTATTATTTTGAAAGTGTAGATAACAAAGTATATGCCTATCTAAAAAATCATGTTTATGAAATGAAAAATAAATTATATGAATTAGAAGAGATGTATGAAAAACGTCAATTTTTCCGTTGTTCTAAGTCAATTTTAATTAATTTATTAAAAATAGAATGTGTTAAACCTGCTTTGAATGGTCGCTTTACTGCAAAATTGCTAAATGGAGAGCAAGTTATTATATCGAGACAATATGTACCAAGATTAAAAGAGATATTAAAGATATAAGAGAGTAATTGATAGTAATATTTTATACTACGTATTGTACTATATATATTTATTTACTCTGCATGTATTATGAAACGCTTGAGTTATGGTATTTTAGTAGATTGGAGATTTGATATGAGTTTTATAGAATTTACGAAAAAAAATCTGATGACGTTTTTTATTATTGTAACTTGTGTAACAGTTGCAATTGCCATACTAGGTGCAAATTTTGATAAGGGAACTACATTTGGATACGAAGCTTTTTACTCCCCCATTATCATTGGTATCATTGCTGTTTTACCATCCTTTGTACTATATTCAAAAAAAGAATTGTCTTTAAAACAAATGTTATTGCGCAGAATTCTTCATTTTATTGTTTTAGAAATGATATTAATCGGGTTTGGGTATTTCACAAAAATATTGAGAGATACGAATGTTACAATATCTTTTGCTTTGTCTGTATTTATTATATATCTATTTACTAACTTAATAACATGGATTATTGATAGTAGAACAGCAAACGAAATTAATGTTGGGTTAAAAAAGTTACAAGGGTAATATGTATGTTAGCGGGAATTCATTAGTAGGAGATATTAGATAATAACACGAATGCTAAATCTCCTATTTACATATAGGATTACTTTATAAAAATTATTATGATTTAAAAGACCATGACATTTGAAAAGAATGAAATGGTCTTTTTGAGTTATATTTTTTTAACTTAAAATGCAACTTCTTCAATAAATAGTGAAAGATTCTCCATTAAATTATAATAACTATTATCCGTTTTTACGATAGGACGTAAAGGATAAGATTCGTTTTGCATATAAATTATTCCTTTGTCTTTATTATTTAATATAACTGGTAAACCAATAGGGTAAATATATAACGAATCGCGAAAAACTTTGAAAATCTCTGGGTCAAATTTAATATTAACCAGTGATAATACTTTTTCATAACATTCGTAAGGCATAAGTGATGTGGTTCGCAAAAGAGTATCGTAAAAATCACAAATACTTAGGATTTTTACAAAATCCATTTGCTTTTCTTGTGGAACTAAATAAGGTCCCCTACCATCGTAAGATTCCTCTTGAAATCGAATTGTCATATAAGTCAAAACAGTACAATTCTTCTTCTTTAAATACTCGTAAGCAATTTCATAATGCGGAATATGTTTTAGTTTTGAGTTATTTTTATGAAATAGCTTACCAATGTCATGAGTTAAGGCAATAAAAGCCATTTGTTCAATCTTTTCATTACTAAACTTTAAAGAAGTAGCAATTTTTATTGCTAAGATTGCCACATTAAGTGAATGCTTAATAATATCATCTCTGTCTAAAATTTGATCAGCAGGAAGGCTGACTGGTCCATTTTTAAGCTTTGGCAGTAAATCGATACGTATAAATCGTAATAATTCAACATTACTAAATTCATTTTTTATTATTTTCTTAAATATTTCTATAAGCTTTATCATCAAATTATTCTGTGTATCTGTGTCAATGGTTTCATTTAATTTTATATCAGTATTCTCATCTTCTATGTAGATAGCATATATGCCACTATTCTTTAATCGTTCAATAATTTTAGTTGAGAGTATCGCTCCTTCACCAATTAATTTATTACCATCCTGTGACTTAATAGTTATTGCAAGTTTTTTATTTTCGATATCATTATCTAATTTAGCTAATCGCATAAAGGGCCTCCTTTTTTTATATTATCAATCTAATTCCTCAAGTATTAAAGCAGATAGGTAAAAGTATCTATTAATGGAAATATACGTGTAAAACTATAAAAAAATTGGGGTACTGATTAACAAAATTAATTTATCTTCTAAAGTAGTTTTAAGGTTATGGTGATAGAATGAATTTAATATATGATAATTTACTGGATGGAGGAAGCGTAATGCAAATGAACAAATGCGAAATAATTTGTGAAACCAAAACACAAGAACAAGATTTTTATAAAGAATCCTATGTATTATTAGAGTCAGCAATCCTAGAAATTATTTTAAGAATAGATATCATGCGTAAAATAAAAGCGAACAGCCATGAAAGAGATCCTATTGAACATTATAAGGCTAGAATAAAGTCTATAGATAGTATGATAGATAAATTAAAGCGAAGAAATTTACCTATTACAGTAGAACATGCATTAACCGATATATATGATGCAGCAGGCATCCGAATTATTTGTACGTTTTTAGATGATATATACTGGATTGTTAATATGTTAAAAAATCAAGGAGATATAACGGTTATTGAAGAGAAAGACTATATACGTAACCCGAAATCCAATGGATATCGTAGTTATCATATGATATTAAAGGTTCCCTTACATGTGGAAAATAAAATTAGAAATGTGTATTGCGAATTACAGATACGTACAATAGCAATGGACTGTTGGGCTAGTTTAGAACACCAACTAAAATATAAAAAAGATATACCAAATCAAGAAATTATAACATGGGAATTAAAACGTTGTGCAGATGAAATAGCATCTACTGATTTAAATTTTCAAGCTATATGTGATTTGATTGAAGCGAATCGCTAATATTAGAGATAAAATAAAGTACAGAATAAAACTAATATAACAAATTATGAAATCAAAATAACAATAACAATTTATATAGAAAAATAAAAATGCGGTACAAAGTGGGAGACAAATATGAGAATTTTACTAGCAGAAGACGAAAAGGAATTATCCAATGCTTTAGTTGCAATTTTAAAACATAATAATTACTCAGTAGATGCTGTTTACAATGGAGCAGAAGCATTAGATTATGGTTTATCTGAGAATTATGATGTTATGATTTTAGATATTATGATGCCAAAGATGAATGGTTTAGAAGTATTAGAGAATTTAAGAAAACAAGGAATTCATACACCAATCTTAATGCTAACTGCAAAATCACAGATTGAAGATCGTATTGCGGGACTTGATAAAGGGGCTGATGATTACCTAAGCAAACCTTTTGCCATGGGAGAATTACTGGCTAGAGTGAGAGCCATGACTAGACGTAAATCAGAATTTATGCCAAATGTAATTGAACTTGGTAATATAAAATTAAATAAAGATAGTTTTGAATTATCCAATGACAAATCATCTTTAAGACTTAGTAATAAAGAATTTCAAATGCTTGAAATGCTTATGAATAATCCCAAACGACTAATTTCAACGGAACAATTTATGGAACGAATATGGGGATACGATTCAGAAGCAGAAATTAGTGTTGTATGGGTTTATATTTCATACCTAAGAAAAAAATTAGAATCCCTAGATGCTAATGTTAAAATAAAAGCGGTAAGGGGTGTTGGGTATACCTTGGAGGAAAACCTATGATTAAAAAATTACAGAGAAAATTCGTAATGATTACGATGGCATCTTTAACTTTAGTTATGGTGCTTTTAGTTGGTACAATGAATATTATTAACTTTTATCAGATGGAGCATAGAATAAGTGAAATCATAAAAATATTATCCGAAAATGAAGGTCGATTTCCCAAATTTGATAAAGGAAAATTACCAAAAGGAGAGCCACATTTTGGTTTTCAGATGAACGAAGAAACACAATTTGAAATGCGATATTTTGTTGTTAAACTAGACGAAAATAATATAGTTAGTGAAATAGATACCGGACATATCGCAGCAATCACATCCACAGATGCTAAGAAATATGCACAAAAAGTAATAAAAACCAATAAGAATAGTGGATATACAGGTATCTATAAGTATGCTGTTGTGGAACAATTAAATGGATCCATGATAATATTCATTGATAATAGAAATCAACTACAAACAACTTCCCTTTTTTTACTAATATCCATAGGAGTTGCATTATCAACTCTACTTTTAGTATTTATATTGGTATCCATATTCTCAAAAAGAGCCATTAAACCAATTGTAATTAGTATGGAAAAACAGAAACAATTCATTACAGATGCTGGTCATGAAATCAAAACTCCACTAGCAATCATCTCAGCCAATGCAGATGTTTTAGAATTAACCGGTGGCGGGAACGAATGGATTTCGAGTATTAGAAATCAAACAACGCGTTTAGATAAATTAGTAAAGAACTTATTAACATTATCCAAAATGGATGAAGGTAATATTGAACTAGTTTATACAGATTTTGATTTAAGTGAAGCAGTGTACGAAATAGCAAGGCCATTTGAAACAATTGCTGAAACTCAAAATAAAATATTCAGTATGGATATACAGCCTGATTTAAAATTAAATGGAGATGTAGATGGTATTCATCAACTAGTCTCTACTTTAGTAGATAATGCAATTAAGTATTCGAATGAAGAGGGTATTATAAAAATATCCGTCACATCAACCAAAAAAGGTTCAAAACTTGAAGTATATAATACAGTAGATAACATAGATACAGAAAACTTAGATAAGTTATTTGATCGATTCTATCGCGCAGATTCATCCAGAGCAAGAGAAACTGGAGGATATGGAATTGGTTTATCCATAGCAAAATCCATCGTAGAAGCACATCATGGTAAATTAACGGTAAAGAGTGATGATGGTAAATCAATATGTTTTACTGTGGTTATTTAAGTATATGAAAAAAATGAAAAAGCATCTAGAAGGGCATGAAGATAAACCAGAAACAATTTTACGATTAGATTGATTTAATCTAAATCCCACCTAAAAGAAAAGGAATTATGCCAGTATAATTTCTTTTCTTTTTATTTTTAAGTGTAAACAAAGGTTGATCAGATGCCACTTAATGAAAGTCCCAAATATAAAAATATTACTTGAAGGAAAAGCGAGTTCAGATTAATAAAATAATTTTCATAATATAATTTAAGATATATGTAAAGCAATGAAAATGAGAGTATAAGGAATCAGATGGCGAAGACCGGCTGAAAGTGCTGCTTTTTAGCACTTGAAGGAAAGGCGAGTCCAGATGAATTCTTATACTCTCATTTTCATTTCACAACCTCAAAATTTAAAGTTAATTTAAAGTACTCTTTAAGGTTCATTTTAAGTTAAGGTTGTATACTTGCTTCATAAGATAAATCAAGTTCAGGAACGGAGGTATAAAAGTGAGTGGATATCAAGGAACATTTAAAAGGTATGAAAAGAAATATTTATTAAGTGAATCTCAATATAAATTGTTAAGACAAAAACTTGAAGGGAAATTAAGCGTTGACAGTTATGGAAAAACAACGATTTGTAATATATATTTTGATACACCAGATCATCGGTTAGTACGCACTTCCATGGAAAAGCCAATTTATAAAGAAAAATTAAGATTACGAAGTTATGGAACACCAACAGATAATGATACAGTCTTTATTGAATTAAAAAAGAAATATAAAGGAATTGTTTATAAAAGACGTATAAAGTCTGATTTATTTTCTGCTGAACATTATTTATATGATGGTATTCCATTAGAACAGTCATCGCAAATAAGTAATGAAATTGATTGGTTTTTAAATTTCTACCAAAATGTAAAACCTGCTATGTATATTTCATATAACCGCGTTGCTATGTTTGGAATAGAAGATAATGAACTAAGAGTTACCTTTGATAGTAACATTCTTTGGAGAGAAGAAGAACTATGGTTAGAATGTGGAGTGTTTGGTAACCCATTACTTGAAAAAGGAGTAAGGTTAATGGAAATAAAAACTCCAGGAGCAATGCCATTATGGTTAACTCATATACTTGATGAATTAACCATATATCCAACATCCTTTTCAAAATATGGAAAAGGTTATGAAGAATCCTTAAGGATAAAACGAAAAGAAGAACGAAATGGAGAGATAAAATATGCTTAATTCAATTTTAACAGAAACATTTACAATTCAATCATTTTTAATATGTATGGTAAGTTCCATACTTTTAGGTACAGGGATCGCTTGGGTACACAGTTTATTTAATCAAAGTAGCAAAGGTTTTGTTATGACAATTGCCTTACTTCCTGCTATTGTACAAATGGTAATTATGCTAGTGAATGGTAATCTTGGAACTGGTGTAGCAGTTATGGGTGCCTTTAGTTTGGTGCGTTTCCGTTCTATACCAGGTAATGCAAAAGAAATAAATAGTATCTTTATGGCAATGGCAGTTGGATTAGCAACTGGAATGGGATACATTGGAATAGCAGTTTTATTTGTATTTATAATAGTTGGCATTAACGTACTTTATAATGTTACCAATTTTGGTGAACCAAATTTAAATATAAAAGAAAAAGAATTAAAAATTACAATACCAGAAGGATTAGACTATACTGAAGTATTTGATGATTTATTTCAACAATATACTACCAAAAATGAATTAATCAATGTAAAAACAGCAAATATGGGAAGTCTCTATAAACTACAATATCGTATTAAATTAAAGAATCCAATGGATGAAAAAGCTTTTATCGATGAACTTCGTTGTAGAAATGGGAACTTAGAAATTAATTGTGGAAAGGTATCCTCCTTATCGGAGGAACTTTAATAGAAAGAGGTAAACTATATGAGAAAGAATATAAAGCAAATTATAACCATCATGACAATTACAGCGACTCTTTTAACTGGATGTGCTGCAAATCAAAGTAATACTACTGATACTACAAATAATGGAGTAACGTCTTCAAATTCAAACAGTACAACGGGCTCTTCTAATGCATCAATAGAAACAATAACGACGTCAACTACTTCAGAAGTTATTGTAGATACTGAGTTTACTGCAAGAGATTTAGAAGTTGGTTATGAAGAAAGTACAGCAACAAAAGTTGTATTTAATGGAAATACAGGGACTGTAACAGGAAATGGTGCTGCATTTTCAGAAGGTATTCTAAAAATCAATGATGAAGGAACTTATGTAATATCAGGGACGTTAAAGGATGGACAAATCATTGTGGAAGCAGAAGAGAGTGATAAAATCCAAATTGTGTTAAAGGATACAAATATAACTTCTTCTAATAACGCACCAATCTATGTTAAAAGTGCAGACAAAGTATTTATTACTCTAGAAGATGGAACAATCAATACATTAACTGATAGTAGCGAATATATACAAACCGATGATAATACAGTAGATGGTGCTATTTTTAGTACAGCTGATATTACGATCAATGGTAGTGGTACATTAAATATTAATGGTAATTACAAACATGGTATTGTATCAAAAGACGACATTGTTATTACCAGCGGAACGATTAATATTACTGCGATAAAAGATGCAATAAACGGAAAAGATAGTGTAAGAATTAAAGATGGAACTCTTACGTTAAGTGCAGAAACCGGAAATGGTATTCAGTCAAAGAATGATAGTAATACAACAAAAGGATATGTATATATAGCAGGTGGTAAAATAACAGTTGTAAAAAGTCAAGAAGGCATTGAAGGAACCATAATTCAAATTGATGATGGAACAGTTGATATCACTTCACAAGATGATGGACTTAATGCTACAAGCGCGGCTAGTAGTGAGACTGAGAATGCGACTACTACAGCGACTACTGCAACTGTTACTACAGTTGTAAACAATACATTAGATACAAAGACTACAGATGTAGCCACAGATATTACGGGTGTAGAGATGATGAGTACAACAACAGAAGGAGAGGTAGATGCAGAATCTTCTGCTACAGTAACCACAGATGATAAAGCTCCTAGAGAAGGAAAAGGTGATTTTGGTGAAGGCTTTAATGGCGGTGGTGAATTTGAAGTAGACAGCAATGCCTATATCTATATCAACGGTGGTGTAATTCATATAGATGCAGCTGGTGATGGAATCGATTCAAATGGAAGTATATCGATTACAGGTGGAACCATTACAGTAAGTGGTCCTACGGATAGTAGAAATGGTGCCCTTGATTATAATGGTACTGCGGATATATCAGGTGGTACTGTCGTAATAGCAGGAAGTGCAGGAATGGCGCAAGGTTTTTCAGAAGCTTCAACTCAATATTCGATACTTTATAGTTTAACTGAAGTAAGTAATGCAAATACGGAAATCACATTAAAAGACGAAAATGGTAATGTAGTTATATCTTATACTCCAAATAAACAATATCAGACAATCGTTATAAGTACCAATGAACTGGCGAAAGATAAGACATATACACTAACCAGTGGAGATCAAACTGCAGATATAACACTTACATCTATGGTGACAAGCAATGTTCAGGCTGGAATGGGTGGTCAAGGTGGATTTGGACAAAGACCTGCACAAGGTGGAATGGGAAGACCATAAATCTTTATCGAATAATTCGTATTTTAGTTAATTGCGAAACTAAATAGTATTTGAAATTGATTATACAATATACACGAATTTTCTAGCTTCAGTTTCCCTTAGGGGCAAGATTCAGCTATAAAATTGTATATATTGTATAATCAATAAGAACATCTTTGATATTTCGCAATTACCTATAATTAGTATATAAAAATAAGGAGATTTTGACCAGAAGTCAAAATCTCCTTGTTTTAGTTAAATACGAGAGCATGTGTGATTAAATTTAATCAATAATAGAGAAATTATTATTTTATTATAACCTTATAAGTTTTTTTAACAGTACCAGCTGTTGCAGTTATATAGACAGTACCTTTTGCTTTTGCTGTAAGCTTACCAGTCTTTGGATCAATTGTAGCAATCTTAGTATTAGATACACTATACGAAATTGTTTCATCTGTGCCATAAGCTTTTACAGAAAAAGTATAAGTATTACCAATATCTAATTTAGCTGTTTTTTTCGTAAACTTAATGTATGGATTTTTAACAGTTACTTTAGTTGTAAACTTTTTAGAAACATTATTAATTGTCACTGTAGTAGTAATTGTTGCTGTTCCAGCTTTTTTAGCAGTTATAGTACCTGTTTTTGAAACAGTCGCTACAGATGTTTTACTAGTTCTATAGATAATGCTGGTCGTATCTTTATCAGTTAAACTAGATGGGAGAGTAACTTTTACATCACATGTTTTGCCAACATATAATGTCTTAGATGTTGGACTTATCTTTACTAAGTCAACTAAATCAGGTTCTTTTGTTGGTGTTACAGTAGCCGTTGGTTCAGGAGTTGTTGTTACTACAGGAACGCCAGGTATACTAGGAACGGTTGGAGTAGGTGTGACCGTTGCTGTCGGAGTAACAGATGGAGTAACTGAAGTGGTTGGTGTAACAGTAGGAGTGACCGTATCAGTAGGTGTAGGAGTAGGAGTCACGGTATCAGTAGGTTCTGGGGTTACAGTATCCGTAGGTGTTGGAGTTGGTGTTGTACCATCTGATAGATCGTATAAAGCAAAATTCATTGCATAATCAAACATACCAATGGATATATCAGATGCTGTTTTACCAGTTAAGCCTAGTTCTTCTAAGTTAATATCTATTAATGTCTCTGTGTTCTTTGTATCTTCATCTAAGATAAGAGTAGCGATTGGTGTTTCATAATCAGAATTATCAAATAAAGCTACTAATGATATATATTGATTATCAGTAACATTAATTTGAATGGTTCCAGAGTCTTCTGTAACTTCAAGTAAGGTAGGAGCCTCTGTATCAATAGCAATAGGGAATGATATTGCCTGATAAGGACTAGAGTATCCGTTATTATAATCTAATTCACCTTCAGCGGTAAAAGTTACCACGCTATCATTTGGTAATACATTACCTAAAGCATCTGTACCAGCCCAATTTACAGTTAGATCTGATGGTAAAATGGTACTGTAAGTATTGTTATAACTAGATTTACGTTCATATTCATAACTATCAGAATCTAATAGGTTATTGTTTTCATCCGTGATATACCAATTTAATGCCTTAACATTTCTTAATAAACTTAATGATATACTATCAAAATAATCGAAGGATCCATCTTCATTAGGTGATATAGCTATTTTATCTAAATCAGCAGCAGGTAGATACTCGTCATATAAATCTTGATATAAATATGGATTATAACTACCAATTAATTCATATGCAATATCATCAAATAAATTAACACCTAAGTAACTGTAACTCGAACCATCTTTGGTATACAAAGCATGAATCGTTTGTTGATATCCATCTAAATTATTTGCAGATCCAGAATCGAATAATGGTGCACTTGACCAGTCACCATAGAATCCCATAAATGGTATTGATAAGTCACAATTGTTGCTATCAATAGAATCTAACATAACAAAACCATCTACAAATTCACCATTCGGGAAGTTTGAATCTAGATAGTACTTAGCTTCGTCACTTAAATGAATTACTACTGTAACAATGGAATCTTGATAAGGCTCTAATGTTATTAAATTAGTAGCAATATCATTTACATAGTAATCGACAGTAACCAAGGAACTAATATCAAAAGCGGATTCATCAATTAATCCACCTAATTGGTCAACGATAGATTCTGTTAATGTTGAAGAATTTAGAACAAATGATATAGCAGAACCTGATACGCTTTTAATATGGAATGAGCTTTTGTATACACCTGATTTGGTAGGATCATCACCTAGATTTAATTTAGGTCGTTCACTTTGTTCATCAGAATTGAACGCATAAAGGTAAGCACCTGTAGTAACTGCATTGTATACATTTACTAAACCACTACCTTGTTTACGTGGTGAATAATAGATACCGTTAGCATCTTTCATAGGTGTAGCTGTACTCATTAATAAATCCGTTGCCAATTCAGCTTTTGCCATACTAGATAAAACATCAAAACTGGTGGTTGAATTTAAATATTGTTTCATTAATGCATATGTTCCTGCAATATGAGGCGCAGCCATTGATGTACCACTCATACTTGCATAACTATCAAATGGAACAGTAGAATAGATATTCTCACCAGGTGCTGATATTTCAGGTTTTAATTTTAAGTCTGGAGTGACACCCCAGGATGAGAAATCAGATAGATGATTACCATTACTATCTGGATAAGTTCCTACACCACCTGTAACAGAAATGATTCTATCAACAGAACTTAATAGTGTAGTTCCATCTGTTTTTGTTATAGATACAGCAGGTATAAGATAATCGTTAATTGCCATAGATATGGTTCCTGGTTGATTGTTAATTACTACCAAACCAAGGGCACCGTTATGATATGCATTTAACAATTTATCATTAAAGGAAATAGAACCGCGGTTAACCACAGCTATTTGATTACTTACATCAATTCCTTCATAGTCTTGTGCATTACCGTAGTTTGGTACTGGAACAAACTTAATAGCTCCACCTGATACAACGGATAAATCAGAAAATTTAGGATCTAAAACAGTAGCAGTTTCAGTATAAGTAATTTTATTAGCATCTACTTCAAAGTAAGAAGCATGAAAGTTTTGATTAACAACACTAGCAACTGAAGTGGAAGCTGAGTATGTAGAAGGAGAACCTACAACAGAAGTGTCTGGATTACTTGCTAACGCATTACCATTTAACCCATTATTGTAAGTACTACTATGTTGATTACCAGCAGAAACAGATAAATTAATGCCAGAGTTAACGATACGATCATAAACATTGGCTATCGATTCATCACCTTCATAAGTAAAGCCACTTGGAGATCCTAAGCTCATGTTAATTACATCAGCACCAAGTATAACAGAATCATCAAGTGCTGCAAGAATATCTTCAGTATAAGCTCCGGTGTCACCAAGAGTATCACTAAATACTTTCATAATCATTAATTGTGCTTCAGGAGCAACACCAGTAACGAGATCATCATCACCATCTGGTGCTGCTACAGTACCAGCAACATGGGTTCCGTGGTCATTACCATTTGCTGCTACCGATTCGATTGTTGGTTTAACATCTTCATTCTTATCTGCATAATCATATGCATATGGGATTTTTGAACTGACATATGTTTTTGATGCGTCCGTAACACCAGAATTTAAACCTGAACTACCAGATATTTTTGATTGTACATCATTTAGTGTAAATTTTGGTGAAGATGGTTGCGACTGAAATCCAGGATGAGTGGTATCTAAACCAGTATCTAATATAGCAACAACAGTACCTTGACCTTTATAGTTTAAGTCCCAAGTAGATACTGCGCCAATGGTTCCAGTGCTAGTATCCATAACTGGTGTAATTCTTTCGTATTTTCCTGCAACGTATGCAGATTTAACAGAAGGGAGCTTACGAATTTCATCCAATGAACCATATTCAACTTTGACTGCAAAACCATTCATAACAGCAGTGTAGTTATAAAGCACTTCAGGGTCAGTGCTTACAGGTGTAATATCTTCAATTTCATCAGTAACTTTGTCTTGTTGTTGCAATAAGCTATTCGTAATTTGATCTGCTTCGCTTGTGTTTGCATATTCATCAAAACTTGCGATTTGGCTTGAAAAACGAGCAATCCCATCGTTACTATAATGCTCTAGTAATGGTTTATTCTCTAGTTCAACAATTACAGTTACTAAATCATCTGGTGAATAATTCGCTTCAGATGTTTTTTTATCCACGGTATTTTTATGAAATTCTTTTGAATTTTCATCTTTTGTGAAGGATTTTACCTGTGTTTCTTCTTTGGCTTTAACAGTGGTTGTAAATGTGGTCAGATTTATAGAAATAGACATAACCACTAAAACCAGAGCTGTAAAGGCTGCTGTGAGTTTCTTTTTCATTTCAATCCCTCTTTCTAATGTTATTTATACCATCCTCATTTTCTGAATGAAAGGTAATTGCGAAGCTATATAGTTTCGCAATCGCCTATTCTGAATTACTAACTTCAGATATAAATGAAAAAAGCTGTTGTAAATCTCTTAATAATTCTTACGTTAATCTAGTATCAAACGGTAAGGAATACCAATCGTTTACAATAGCCCTTCTTAGGACGATACATGAAGTAGTAACGCGTTACCGCGTTAATGTAAATAACGTAAAAAATCGTATGATTACATCTTTGTAACCAAACGAGTCTGTTATTTATATGGATACTATTCTAGCACACGGAGATGGAATTGGCAATATATGTAAATATTTTATTTTAATAATATGATTAGAGATAAAAAAACACATTATTTAAGCATGTGCTGTAAATAATGTGTTTTTAGTAAAAGATATAAAAATTATAATTCACTTATAAAATTATTTTATTAATTTATATACTTAACAGTAAATTTAGCTTTTGGATCACCCACAAATACGATATATCCATTCTTAGGTAGGGTCACAGTATTCTCTTTAGAAATGTAAGAATAATAAACACAAGATTCATATTCATCGTATACTGCAAAAGCAGAATTCTTAGGATGAGCTACAGTAATCTTTTTATTTGCAGAGTTTTTATCAATTTTAAACCAGTTAGCATAACCGTAAGCACCAATTTTAGTAGTAAATTTAGATTTTGTTGGTAATGGATTAATAGCATCTTCTGTAATACAGATACTACCACCAGCATCAAGATACTCCGCATTACCTATCTTAAAGAAAGTAAAATCATTTAAATCCCTACCATATACACCTGGTATTTTAATAGTAGATTTAGAGGTATTTTCATTTACGATTGCAGTGTTTAAGCAATAGCCTTGAATATCATCCAATAAAGAAATCTTTATAGATAAAGAACCAGCAGCATATACTTGTGAACTATATTTTTCGCTTACCATAAAGTATTTTTTATTTTCTCTCTTTTCCCAAGTAGCTAATAACTCTTTGGAGATGACATTGTCATCTAGTTTTTGTCCTTGATATCCATCGGTTACAGTTTGCCCCAAGCTTGGAAGGTTTGCAAATCCAGCACAATAAAGGTAGGTATTTCCATTGCTTTCCTCTTTAAAAGATACATAGACACTACCATCTGTAAAATAGAATCTACCATTTCCGGTGTACGTAAATTTTTGTGTTCCAGCACCTGGAGTAATTGCATCAGATATTTTAAGAATGCCATCATCACTAATTTCTACTTTTAATACTGAATTCATAGAACCATAGATACCTTCATATTTCTTTAATTCGATTGGCATTTCTACAGCAGTCGGCTTAGTGGAAGTTTTATTTGGAATAATAGATCCAATTGTACCTTTAGCTTTTAATGCTGATAGTAAAATTTCTTGAGCTAATATCTGATCATATGAGCTTGCACCGCCAGATGAAAGTACTGCAATTGCCATATTCTCTTCAGGTAGTACAGTTAAATTACCATGAAATAATAATGTATCTCCACCTTTTGATAAAGCTTTAATACCATATTGGCCAAAAGGATAAGTGTTAACGCTATCCCAGCCAAGTCCATAACCAATTACAGAATCTGTTTCAGCAGCCCAGAAACCATTACGATATTCTGGATTTTCCATATCTTTTACGGATGTATTTTCTAATACGGTAGAATTAGTACTATCCATAAAGATTTCTGAAAATTTGCACAAGTTTTCAGCGGATGAATACATTCCACCTGCACCTATCATATTTAAAGAATCTACTGGTAATGTTGTTTTATTGCCATTAAAATAAGTTTTAGCCAATTGATTTTTATCAAATTCGTCTAAAGGTGTTTTCGTGTTATTTAAACCTAATGGATTAGAGATATATTTGTTTATATATTCTGTAAAACTAATTCCAGATACTTTTTCTACTACAATTTCAGCTAAGGTAAAACCATCATTGCAATATACAGAAAATTCTCCAGGGTTAGCTTTTAATCTTTGTGTTTCTAATATTTTAAGAAAGTTTTGGTATGTAGTAAAGTCTGTGTCATCAAATAATAGTGCATTGTCGAGTGTGCTACCCATTAAACCAGAAGAATGATTAAGTAACATACGAACAGTAATATCCTTATATCTAGGGTCAGCCATTTTAAACTCAGGAATATAATCTACGACTGGTTTGTCTAAATCTATTTTTCCTTGTTCCACCAATTGCATAACAGCAGTGGTTGTGAAAACTTTACTAATGGAACCAATGCCGTACATATTATTTTCAGTGAGTGGGCTTTTATCATCCTTACTATAAACACCAGAATGATTAGATAATACGATTTCACCATTGTCAATTAAAGCATATTGAATACTTGTAACCCCATATATGGATGTTAATATGGTTGCTTTTTTATCTGCTAGTTTTTTCACATCAGTATAATCTGTAGTTACTGATATGGAATCAGTGGTTTCAGCACCTATTGATACTTTAACCTGTGAGTAGTCATATGTTTTAGCTATTGCAGATGACTGTGGAATCAGTGCAAGTGATAAGGCTAAAACAAGAGAAAGACTAGATTGTAGAAATCTTTTTTTCATATATATCCTCCTATTATACTTATTATAATGCGATTTATAAGGAATCACATTAATTTATAAAAGTATTTATTTACCAGTGTATTATAGCACAAATAATATGCGAATCAATTGTCTTAATCAAATTCTAATCTAAATTTGGAAATATATACTAGAAAGTAATTGAATTACGTTGTATAATTCATTTATTAAATTATGAGTTAATTTAAAATTAAGAACAAATTTGGAGGAAACAAAATGAAACAATTAAAAAAATTCTACACCATGCTTGCGTTTGCATTGGTACTTACTGTTGTGGCTCCTTCTGTATTGCCATTACATAATGTAGCAATTGTTAGTGCTGCAACAATTAAATTAAGTAAGAAGGAATTAAACTTAGAAGTTGGTAAGTCTAAAACATTAACAGTAACTGGCACAAAAGCGAAGGCAACTTGGTCAACTAGCAAAAAGTCTGTAGCAACTGTTAGTAAATCTGGTAAAGTAACAGCTGTTAAACCAGGTAAAGCAGTAATCACTGCTACTGTAAATAAGAAAAAATATACATGTAAAGTTACGGTAACAGAAGCTGTTAACCCTAATGTAGCAAAAGCACCTTTTGAAGCTGTGGAAATGACTCATGGCAATCTAAGATATGTAATGCCAAAAGATTGGACTCAAACTAAAATTGCAGAACAAGGTCCTACTACTATGTATATGTTATATCCAACATCTACAGATGTTAATAAAGGAACATCTAATGTAACAGTAACAATAACAGAAACAGGCACTACTAAACTTGATTATGAAATATTCAAAGAATATCTGGAAGGACTCATTACTGAAGATTTAATAAAATCTCAATTAGAGCAAGCAGGAATGGAAGCAAACATATCTGATTTTACAACAAGTGATTATGATTCAAAACTTGGTAAAGTATTTAAAACTGATTATAAATCAGTTGCTAATGGCGTAACTATGGCACAGACTATATATGATTTAAGTATTGATAATTATACGATTGAAATAACTGTAACAAATATTGGAGATAATATAACTCCAGATGTAACAACGGTTGCTGAGTACTTATTAAATACAATTTTAGTAACGAAATAAAATAATTAATATAAAGATTGTAATGAGCTGCACATTAGTGGTTGTTAAATCGCTAGTGTGCAGCTCATTTTTGTGCTTTTTATAGGTCAATCTTTAAAATACTTTTCATATGTTAGTTTGTACTTAATAGTGTCACAGGCATTTATATCATAGGTTGATAATGTTTTTTTATTTTCAAATTGTTATGCCATAGTAATCATAAAAACGACAGGTTTATCACTTTTCACATTCTTTGTAATAATATCTAATGATTCCCCTGTACGTTCCCAGACAGGCCTTTCATCAAATCCCAACACGGAGACATCCTTAATAATTCCGTTAAAATGCGGAAGACTCCAGGCTTCCTTTTCTCCAAGTGATTTAATCTGAACCTTGCCATCTTTTGGATAGCTTAGTACTGTTGCATAAACACTCGAACCATTTACTGTGAAACGTATGTCTTCTGGGGTAAATACTTTGGCATTTCCGTCTGTGAACTGTCCTTCCTGAATTTTCGTAGGTCCCTCACCAGATATTCTCCAAACTTTACTATTGTAGATAGCCGCTCCGTTGTCTTTCAGCCAATGTCCAATCTCTAACAGAATATTTTTATCTTCTTCGGGTATAGTTCCATCTGCTTTTGGTCCAATGTTTAATAGCATGGTTCCATTTTTACTAACGATATCAACAAGGTCGCAGATGATCTCATTGGCCGACTTGTAGCTATTATTTTCTGTATAACACCAGGAGTTTCGTGCTACTGATGTATCCGTCTGCCAGAAGTAAGGTTTTGCATCAGCAAACTGACCACGTTCAATATCAACTACAGCAGAACCAAACATAAATGCATCATGCTTATAATTAATGGCTACTTCAATTCCCCATTCTTCAGCACGGTTATAATAATATGCAGCAAATTTTTGAAGATATGGTTTCATAGAATTATGCTGAATCCACCAATCAAAATATATTATGCGTGGACGATAACGGTCTACAATCTCACAGGTACGTAACAACCAATCTTCCATAAATTCTTTCGGTGGGGCTGGGGAATACAAATCATGAAGCTCCGGTTCTGGCATGGCAGGCCAATAAAAGTCACCGTAAACAAGTGGCTCTTTTATATCACTGTCGAATTCTTTCCCGTGTCCCATAAAAAATGCATGTTCCACACGATGTGAGGATGCACATAATACTAAATCTCTTTTTTGAAAAGCTTCACGCAGTTCACCTAATACATCTCGCTTTGGCCCCATTTCATAGGCGTTATAGGGTGATAACTCACTATGATACATTTGAAAACCATCATGATGCTCAGCTACAGGAACCACATAACGAGCTCCTGCTTCTTTAAATAATTCTGCCCATTCATCTGCATTGAAATGTTCTGCCTTAAACATAGGAATAAAATCCTTGTACCCAAAATCCTTATGTTCACCATAGGTTTTTCTGTGATGCTCAAATTCTTTCGTTCCTTGAATATACATATTTCTTGGATACCATTCATTACTAAAGGCAGGTACGGAGTATACTCCCCAATGAATAAAGATACCAAATTTAGCATTACGGTACCAGTCTGCAAGTTTATAATTTGTTAGGGAATCCCAATTATCATGAAATTTACCTTCTCTGATAACTCTGTCAATTTCGTCAAGATATTTTTGTCTGTCCATATGTTAAACCTCCATACTTTTTAAAATTGTAATTTTAATTAATGATGTTGGGGTCAAAAGCCTTTTCAAAAAAGTTCATCGGCGATTTGCATAAAGCAAAAGAACGAATGCGCCTATGGAAATGTATTAGAAGTTCTTATTATCTAGAGATTTGTGTTATATCATAAAACAGATTTGTTTGAGCACAGCGAGTTATCTGTTTTATGATATGTCCAACAAAAATATTTAGATAATTAGAACATCTTATACATTGAAATCGAAGCATGAGTCTTTTGCTTTATGCAAATCGCCATTGCCACAGCATAAACAGGGCTTTTGACCTCAATATCATTATAATACATACTTATGACAATATCAGTTGACAATTCAGACGTTTCTTTATACAATCCAGACATAATGAAAGAATTTAAAATATTAGATTTTGCAGGTATTGATTTTCCTTTTTGGGCCATGAAAGGAAAACATACAGATGCATTTTACTCACACACCCATGATTTTATTGAGTTGGAAATTGTGGTAAGTGGAACTGCTGATCATATCGTAGAAGGAAAAAAGTATCAGATTGGGAAAGGAGATGTATTAGTATTATTACCGGGTTATGTACATGAGCTACAGAATGTGAATGAGCTTGAAATATATAACTTTAAATTCGATCTTGATAAATTAATTCTATTGGATACTGATATTGAAAAGCTATCAGGCTTTCAATCTTTGTTTTTATACCAACCGATGAATCAATATTACAATGAATATCACACTTATATGTATTTAGAAGATGACAAACTAAATGAAGCAAAATTACTTTGCGACTTGGTTTTAGCTGAATGGAACGAGCGCAAGGTTGGCTATAAGTGGGTGATAAAGTCATACTTTTTAGCGCTAATAACCTACCTATCAAGAAACTATTCACCAAATGCTACGACTAATTCCTACAAAGCAAAGGATATTATCAAAACAGTATCTTATATCCAAGATAACTTAGATAGTAAAATTACACTTTCACAGCTTTCTTCCATGGCTTGTCTGTCAGAACGGCAATATTGTCGGGTATTTAAAGAAATATATGGTGTTTCACCAATTGATTATGTGATTAACTGCAGACTGACCTTGGCCTGTAAAATGATGAAAAATACTACGTTGTCGATACAACAAATATCTACTACCTGCGGTTTTGGAGATAAGGTATCTTTTTCACGGTTATTTAAAAACAGGTTTCGAATTACACCGGGTGAATATAGGAAGAAATTGTGATTTGGTAAGGAAACGAAAGCTATACACCAGTAGTTGGTGAATATTTCTTGAAAGAAATTACATTATGTTATGGTAAATTATTCTAGAAAATAAATACAACTTGTTATATAATATTACTATATTCATTAGAATACATATTAGAAAATTTGGAGGCGGAGTAGAAGTGAAATTATTAAAAAGATTATACAATGTATGTGCTTTGATTTTGGTACTTACATTCGTAGTACCAACTATTTTACCATTACATAATGAAGTAAAAGTTAGTGCAGCAACCATTAAATTAAGTGAAAAGGAATTAACACTTACAGTAGGAGACTCAAAGACGTTAAAGGTAACTGGTACGAAAACAAAAGTGACTTGGT
>JARBTX010000033.1 GCA_029239975.1 Anaerocolumna sp. | reverse complement strand
TAAAAATAGGTTTTTAAGGTGCCCAACATAAAAAGAATTATAAAATCAGTAATAGGGCGGGATTCAGTAGAATCCCACCCCCACTATTGACAAAGAACCCAAAAAAAAAGGTGGAAGTATTTTAACTTCCACCTTTTTTTCTATAATCATCAATTATTTTATAATCTAACAAAGCTGTTGTAAATAAACCAATTCAAATAAACCAATCAGTTATGTCTAGCTATTAGAATTTAATTCAAATTTAATTATTCGTCATCTTCATTTTGTTCAGGAATAACAACGATATGAACTTTATCAATACGGTTTTTCTCGACAGCATCAACTGTGTAAATAACATTTTGATCAGTTACACTTTCGCCAACCTCTGGTAAATGATCGAGAAGATAAATCATATGACCAGCGATAGAATCATAATCGTCAGATTCTAGATCTAAACCAATTATTTCATTTATTTCATCCAATTTAGTGTTACCATCGGCTATATATTCATTTTCATCTACAATACGTATAGAATCTTCCTCGTCATCGTCATACTCATCACGAATATCACCAACTATTTCTTCTAATAAATCTTCTAATGTGATAAGTCCTGCCGTAGCACCATATTCATCAAGTACGATAGCAAGTGCAATGGATTCCTTACGCATTTCAATCAATAACTCAGATGTTTTTTTGTATTCATAAGTAAAATAAGGTTCTCGCATAATGGTTTCAATGCAAAAATCCTCTTTCTTACCATTAAAAAAGAATAAATCTTTAAGATTTACAATACCGATAACATTATCTCTAGAATCTACATAAACTGGTAAGCGTGTGTATTTCTCGTTAGCAAATGTTTCAACTAAAGCATCATAAGATAAGGATACTTCTGCAAAACACATATCAACTCTTGGTACCATTACATCTTTAGCAAGTGAATCACCGAAATCTACAACATTTGTTATCATTCTACGTTCTTCACTCTCAATTACACCTTCTTCATGACTAACTTCCACAATGGTACGAAGTTCATCTTCTGTAATCGTTGAAGATTTTGCTCGTGGGTTAATACGGAATAATAATAAGAATCCGATAGAAATCTTATTGATTAAATAAATAATAGGTGTCATTATTTTGGTAAGTAAATAAATTATACCACCATATTTTAATGAAAGCTTTTCTGAATAAATGGTAGCAATCGTCTTTGGTGTTATTTCACCAAAGATTAAAATAATAATAGTTAGGATTCCAGTTACAATACCAATTCCTACACTATCAAAATATTTTATGGCGAGAGCAGTGGCAATAGATGAGGCAGTCAAATTGACAATATTATTGCCAATTAATATTGCACTTAATATCTTTGATGGATCCTCTATCAGCTTATTGACAAGTTTTGCTTCTTTATTGTTATCCTCTGCTAAACTACGAATCCGAAGTTTATTTACTGTAGTTAATGCAGTTTCTGCTGATGAGAAAAATGCGGATAAAAGCAATAGAATACCTAATATAACCAGTTGCGTGACGTCACTCGAGTCCAAAATATAATCATCTCCTAAATCTCTAAAGTTGGCAAGTATAACGGTATAATAAGTATCCCTATGTTAAAGCACAATATGTATTGTGTAGCAAAAGTTTTATTTAAGGTACGAAATATATGTTTTAATACTTTTTACTAATACTTAATGAGTTGCTTTTTATATACTAATTAGTTATAAGTGCCATTTCTTTAATTTTTGTAATTTGTTTTTTTGTACAATTGTTATAATTTTACATCATAAATTGAAAATTGTCAATATTATTGGTAAATTTTCGTATGAATTGTCAAGAAAATTATGATAGACCATAGTGATGTAAGGTTTGAAGTCTTAATGGTACTAAAAGGTAAATGGGTAAAAGTAATATTCGTTATTATAAAATAATATGTCAAAAAAATTGAAAATAATTCATTATTACTTTACCAATAATTCATCAATAATTCACAAATACATTTTAAAATAACTTTATGAGTATAAGCAATACAAGTTTTCCACATATGATAATATTTATTAATAAAGCATTTACCTAAAATTAACTGTTGTATAAAAATACAATAGAGAGTAGAATATAGAAAGGCAATAAATGTCGAAATAAATCGATTAAAATTGAAATCATTGATATAAATTTAAGAAAATTTAACAAAAGTAAGAGATGTTAAATTACATGTCTCAGATAAGATTGACATATACATTGAATGGGGGACTATATGAGAAAAAAATCGCATATATCTTTAGCTAGTTATTTGATAAAAAGTATGGAACTAGAAGAGTTGAATGATCATAAAAAAGCGTTTTATCTTGGAAGTATTTTACCGGATTGTTTACCATCTTTTTTAACAAGAAAACATACAATTCAAGAAACTTTCGATATCCTTAAAGATGAAATATTAAAAATAACAGATCAATATGATATGGAAAAAGGTATTACAAGATATTATACAAGACATCTTGGAGTGATTACGCATTATATAGCAGATTATTTTACTTATCCTCATAACCACATATTTGAAGGTACATTAATGGAACATTGTAATTATGAAAATGAATTAAAACATGAGTTGAGAGCTTATGTAAAGAGTAAGGAAGCGGTTAAACAACGTGAAAAAATTATGACTTATCGTACTGTGGATGATATTTTACATTTTATTAGGCTAATGCATGAAGAATATCTAAACGTAATAAAGGTTGTAAAAATAGACTGTATGTATATAGTTGAACTTTGCCATAAAGTTGTAGATGCAATTTTACAAATACTTGAACTAAGCTTAAAAGTGAATAAATATAAAGTAGTGGAAATAGCATAAAAGAATGAGTGACAATTTTAATTATAATATTATAAGCAAAAAATAATAAATCAAAAAAGTTTAAAAAATAAAAATATGTAAATCAGATAATTAAAATCAACATAGTATAAATCCAAAAAGGATAGATCCAAAAATTAAAATCAAAAAAGTATAATTAAAAAAGTATAAATCAAAAAAAATATAAATCAAAAAATTAAAATTAAAAAATTAAAATTAAAAAAATATAATTTAAAAAATTAAAATTAAAAAAGTATAATTAAAAAAATTATATTTCAAAAAATTGTAAATCATCAAATAATTATATATTTAAAAAGCAGATACATAACTAATATTTTAAGTAGTTTGTATCTGCTTTTTTGTTTATTGTAAATTTATAAATATTTAAGTTTGTAATTTAAGATTCATATTATCCAGATAAGACTAACTCTAACTTACGAATGAAGTAGAAACATATTAAAGGGCTCTTAAACTGTATAATTATACGTCGTCTTAAACGTCATCTTCTCCACGATCAATTTGCATTACTTGTCTCTTACGAGCAAATTCATCATTATCTAAATATTCATCATATGTTGTAATCTTATCAATTAAACCATTTGGAGTTAATTCCATAATACGGTTTGCGATTGTTTGTATAAACTGATGATCGTGAGAAGTAAATAATAGTACACCTGAGAATTTGATTAAACCATTATTTAAAGCTGTAATGGATTCCATGTCTAAATGGTTTGTTGGTTCATCCATGATTAATACGTTAGCACCAAGAATCATCATCTTGGATAACATAACTCTAACCTTTTCACCACCAGATAGAACCCTAACCTTTTTAACACCTTCTTCACCTGCAAATAACATTCTTCCAAGGAAACCACGAACATAAGTTACATCTTTTTCTGGAGAATATGGCATTAACCAATCAACTATAATATCATCAGAATCGAAATCCTTTGTATTATCCTTTGGGAAATAGGATTGATTTGTTGTGATTCCCCATTTATAATTTCCTTCGTCTGGCTCTAAGTCACCAGCAAGTATACGGAATAGAGTAGTAGTAGCAAGTGTATTAGGTCCAACAAAAGCTACTTTATCATCACGATTGATCGTAAAGGATATATTATCAAGTATCTTTACTCCGTCGATTGTTTTAGACAAATTCGTAACAGTAAGTACTTCATTACCAATTTCTCTTGAAGGTCTAAAATCAATGTATGGATATTTTCTACTAGATGGACGAATGTCATCTAACTCAATTTTTTCAAGAGCTTTTTTACGGGATGTAGCTTGCTTTGATTTAGAGGCATTAGCACTAAATCTTTGAATAAACTCTTGTAATTCCTTGATTTTTTCTTCTTTCTTCTTGTTGGCTTCTTTCATTTGTTTCACCATTAACTGGCTAGACTCATACCAGAAGTCATAGTTACCTGCATAAAGCTGAATTTTTGCATAATCAATATCAGCAGTATGAGTACATACTTTATTTAAGAAGTATCTATCATGGGATACTACGATTACAGTATTATCAAAATTAATTAAAAATTCTTCTAACCAGCGGATTGCTTCTAAGTCTAAATGGTTTGTAGGCTCATCTAGAAGTAAGATATCTGGATTACCAAATAGTGCTTGAGCCAATAATACCTTAACTTTTTCACTACCATTTAATTCACTCATTTGTTTGTAGTGTAAGTCTGTTTCAATTCCAAGTCCATTTAGAAGAGTAGCAGCATCGGATTCTGCTTCCCATCCGTTTAAGGTTGCGAATTCGCCTTCTAATTCACTAGCTTTTATACCATCAGCCTCTGTGAAATCTTCTTTTGCATAAATTGCATCTTTTTCTTTCATGATTTCATATAAGCGTTTATTACCCATAATAACAGTACTTAAAACATCAAACTCATCATATTTAAAGTGATCCTGTTGTAAAAAGGATAATCTTTGTCCTGGTGTAATAATAATATCACCATTGGTAGGTTCTAGTTGTCCTGACAATATTTTAAGAAATGTTGATTTACCAGCTCCGTTAGCGCCAATTAAACCATAACAGTTACCTTCTGTGAATTTTATATTTACCTCTTCGAATAAAGCTCTTTTACCAAGCCTTAAGGTTACATTACTTGCCTGTATCATTATTTTACCTCTCTATCATTTATAGTGGGTGAATGTTCATATCTATTTTATCGTAATTTTACATTTTTGCAAGTATTTTATGAATAAATGTTCATGATATAGGACTAACGGATGTTTTCGTATTAAAATTATAAAATAAGTACTTGGTATTCTAGTATATGATTAAAAGAGTATAAAGATATTTGAACTTAATAATTGATAATAGTTCCACTGATTCTGAATATATTTTAATCTAACTTCTTAATATAGTTCACTAAGCATTCATGTAATCTTTCTTACACACAATAAGATTACTTATTCCTAAACTTATAAATAATGTTAATATAGAAAGAATAAAAGTAACCAAGGCAATAAAATTCAAGTGATTTAATGACCAATTAATCCATTGTAGCCCAGCATCTGAATGAGCTTTGATATAGTCAGATAAATAAGATACACCATAAAATACGGCAAAAGCCGGAATTAATTGAATTATCGCCATAAGCTGCTTGCTTTTTATATTACCTATACTAAAGAAAATTACATATTGAACAGAATTAGCTATGATCGAAACAGCTAAACTTAAGACTGATAATGATGCTAAATTATTTGGAAGATTATGATTTACAAAATAACTAACTGCAATGGATATTCCACCAAAAATTATTGCTATTATAGACATAAATACGGCAAAAAGGTATCTTCCAGCAACTCTGCTATAGGAAGAAGCTGGTAGCATATTTAAAAATCCACTATTTGAAATAGTTTGCATACTAAATGGTGTTGTTGATAATATAATAGCAAAAAAACACAAGTAAAATATTGACCAAATAGGAGAATCGAATTTAAGTGCCATTAAAGTTGTTAATATAGCAAAGAAAGGAAATAATTTACTTTGAGATTTTGATCTTATAAAGTCTATTTTGAAAAATTTAATAACGTTCATAATAACCTCCATTCATATATCTATGAAAAATCTTGATTTTCCACACAGTTTTCTTTATATCGCAATTTTCTTTATATCTTTATTTTATTTCACTATTTCTGTTATTTCACTATTTCTGTTATTTCACTATTTCTGTTATTTCACTATTTCTGTTATTTCACTATTTCCGTTATATCACTATTTCCACTTAATCACTTTTTCATAGATCGAATAAAGTGTACGACGATTTGATCTATCGTTGGTTTTTCAATCAAGAAGCCCTTTGGCAAATAAACACCTTTTTCACTATTTAATAAACCTTCAAACCCCATAGATGTTTGAACCAATCCGATGATATCTTTTTTTATTTCTTTTGTTAAGTCTTCGTTTCCACCTTTGACGATTACGTAATTATCAATAATATCATCTTTCAGGTCGCACATAACTTTCTTGCCATCATTGATAAAGAAAATATAATCTGCGATTTGTTCTAAATCACTCATGATATGAGTGGAAAATAAAACACTTCGAGTTCCATCAGAGATATATTCTTGTAATAGTGATAGTACCTCGTCTCGAATAACCGGGTCTAAACCATTGGTAGCTTCGTCAAGTATTAATAATTTTGTATCTCTGGACAATACATCTGCAAACATTAATTTTACTTTCATTCCTTTGGAATACTCACTAATCTTTTTGTTTTCAGGTAGATTCCATTTTCGTACCAAAGATGTAAACTCTTTTTCACGAAAGCTTGGATAAAAATCTTTTAATATATTCCTTATGTCTCTTATGGTAAATTCCTGTGGAAAATAAGATTCGTCTCCAATAAATCCTATAGATTCTTTATAGATGATTGGGTTATCGTCATGTGTAATCCCATTAATTTTAATTTCACCAGAGTCAGATTTTAATAATTGTGTTATGAGATTTAAGGAGGTCGTTTTACCAGCACCATTCTGACCAACGTATCCCATGATATATCCTTGTGGTAATGAAAAGCTAATATCTTTTAACGAAAAGTTGTTAAATTGCTTATTTATGTTCTTTACTTCTAATATATCCATTGAATTCACCTTTCCTTTAATAAATTCTCTAGCATTTCTATTAATTCTTCCGACGATAACTTAATGTATCTAGCAGTATCTATAGCAGTTATTAAACCATCTTCGATTCGTTTTAAATATTGTTCTTTAATCATATTGTTTTCTCTTGACAAAACAATACTACCTTTTCCTTGCATGGATGCTATAAAACCTTCTGATTCCAAGTCATTGTAAGCTCTGGTTGTGGTAATAACACTTACACCTAATTCCTTTGCTATTTGTCTGATAGATGGCAGTGTAGTACCTTCTGGTATCAAACCATTTAATATTTGCTCTTTTATTTGTTCTTTTATCTGTGCATAGATGGGCAGCTCAGATTGATTTGATATAAGAATTTTCAATCATATTCCTCCGTATTCATAAAGAGTATAGTATATACTGTATATATATCATTATATACAGTATATACTCTTTGTCAATATGTAATTGGTAAAATTTCTTATTTCAAACGCGCATGGTTCAGTTTGACTTTTTAATATAACTTGGATAAAATGGTAAATAGTTTATAATAATTATAAAATAGAAGTATATGAGTATAAGAAAAGGAGGAATGTCTATGGCTATGAATCGTGTTCGTAGAATGGCTTTAAAGGCGCTTTCATTTCCTTTTGATTTAAAGAAAAATTACAAACTCCATCGAAAAATCATCATAGCTGGGCATCCATATATAAAATCCTTATATAATTTGTTAGATAAAAAAATAATGGTTAGTGATAGAGAAATTCCAGTTCGTATTTTTAAGCCTAAGGAATGCAAAGGATTCAAAGTGTTGTTGTTTTTTCACGGTGGTGGTTGGGTAACAGGTAATATAGACAGTTATAGTAATATATGTGCCAATATGGCGAATCAAACTGGATATACGGTAGTTTCAGTTGATTATCGTTTAGCACCAGAACATCCTTTTCCAGCGGGGTTACAGGATTGTTACCATGTTGCACGTACCATATATTTAGATAATACTTTATTTGAATCTGTACCAGAAGAAATTATATTAATTGGAGATAGTGCAGGGGGGAATCTTGCGGCAGTCGTTTCATTGATGGCAAGAGATTTAGGAGAGTTTATGCCTAAAAAGCAGATATTAATTTATCCTGCTACTTATTACGATCACAGTGAGAATTCGCCTTACCCATCCATTAAAGAGAATGGAACTGGTTATATCATGACTTCACAAAGAATCAGTGATTATATGGAATTGTATGTGAGTAAGGAAGAACGGATGAATCCTTATGTTGCACCTTTACTTTCAGATGATTTAAGTAATCAACCTAAGACGTTAATTATTACAGCTGAATATGATCCTTTACGTGACGAGGGGGAAGCCTATGGAATGCTTCTTAAAAAGTATGGTAATACTGTAAAAATAACAAGGATAAAAGATGCGTTACATGGGTTTTTATCGTTACCAAAGTATTCTGACTACGTAATAAAATGTTATAAAATCATGAATCGTTTTTTAAATGAGGAGATATAAATGAAACATCAGACTAGACGTCAAAAAAGGATAGAGTGGACAAGACTTGACAATGCAGCAAAAATATTTCCGCCAACCAGTAACGATAAAGATACCAAAGTATTTCGATTTGCTTGTGAATTATATGAGGAAGTTGATCCTATCATTTTGCAAGAGGCACTGGATGAGACTATAGAAATATTTCCCTTCTATAAATCCATACTTAGAAAAGGTGCATTCTGGTATTATTTTGAGACAAGTAATACAAAAGCCAAGGTATCTGAAGAATCGGAACCAGTTTGTGCTAGAATTTATAATGAAAACCTTAGAAATTTACTATTTAAAGTAGTTTATTATAATAAAAGAATTAATCTTGAAATATTTCATTCCCTTTCCGATGGAACTGGAGCCTTATGGTTTATGAAAACGTTAGTATACCATTACTTGACCAGAAAATATGCAGATGCATTTAGAACAAAGCTTCCAGTATTAGATTATGATGCATCTGTTAGTCAGAAGATGGATGATAGTTTTAAGAAGTATTATACTGGGAATACATTACCTAAAAAAGAAGCACAGCCAAGAGCATACCATATTAGAGGAACAAGAAAAGAAGATAATAGTATGCACCTAGTGGAAGGTACCATGTCGGTAAAAGCAGTATTAGAGATTGCACACGAATATAATACTACACTTACTGTATATTTAACTGCTTTGTTTATGTACTCAATCTATAAGGGGATGTCAGATAGGGGGAAAAAGCACCCAGTTGCTTTATCCATACCAGTTAATCTTAGGAATTATTTTGAGTCAGAATCAGCTAGAAATTTCTTTAGTACAATAAATATAGCATATCATTTTGGAAAAGAAAGTACGGACTTAAAGGATGTAATACAAAGTGTAAATGATAGCTTTAATAAAGAGTTAACGAAGGAAAGAATCGTTCATCGATTAAATCGCTTTGCTACCTATGAACATAATTTTATTGCAAGGATTGTCCCATTGGTATTAAAAGATGTTACATTAAAAATAGCAAATGAAATAAATGAACGTGGAATAACGGCGGCCTTATCCAATATTGGAAAAATTACAATGCCAGAAGAATTAAGGCCATTTATAAAGCAGTTTGATGTCTTTACAAGTGCTAGAAGGCCACAAATCTGTATGTGTTCGTATGGAGATAATCTTGTTATTAGTTTTACATCTCCATTTATGGAAACTGATATTCAAAAAACATTTTTTCAGACCCTTTCTCAAAAAGGTGTAAAAATAGATATTTCTACAAATAGGTAGGTGGAGGATGATATGCAATACTGTGAGCATTGTAAAGTGAATATCCGTGGCAAACGTAAATACTGTCCCTTATGTCAAAATACTCTGCAAGGGAACGGAAACGAAGACGATGAAATCGTTCCAGCAATTCCAATTACTTATCACTATAATCTAATTGTAAGAATCATGATGTTTATATCAATTTGCATCGTGGTAATAAGTTTTGCGATCAATGCAACATTTCACGTAGATGTAAATTGGCCAATGTTTATATTAGCAGGGATTTTATGCATTTGGATTAGTTTAGCAATGGTTATTCGTAAAAGACATAATGTACCTAAAGGTATTATTTGGCAAGTTACGATTATTTCAGTACTAACAGTAATATGGGATTGGCGAACAGGTTGGCATGGTTGGTCATTGGATTTTGTCATTCCGATCGCATTAGTGGTTGCTATGATCGTAATGGCTGTTACAGCCAAGATAATGCATCTTAAAATAAGAGATTTTATAATATATTTGTTGCTAGATGCCATATTTGGAATAATACCATTTATATTCTTACTATTTGGCATACTTAAAGTGGTTTATCCTTCTATTATTTGTGTAACAGTAAGTGCTATTTCTTTATCAGCCTTGTTGTTATTTGGGGGCGAAAATATAAGAGAGGAATTAGATAAACGCATGCATCTATAATGCATGCATTTATAATAGGAAGAATACATTGCTTTCTAAATTAGAATAACGTATAATTATTTTGGTTTAAGGAAATTTCTGTTAAGGAGAAACTGCCATGGCGAAAAAAAATGCAAATAATTTATCTATATCAAAAGGTACACCATTACCATTAGGGGTAACGATTATGCCTAATGGTATTAATTTTGCTGTGTCTTTGCCTTATACAGAAAATTGTAAGTTAAATTTATATCATAGTCTCACTGGTGAATTGATAGAATCCATTAAACTAGATAGTAACTATCAAATAGGAAGCGTATTTTCAGTAATATTAAAGGATAAAAATAAATATAGTAATTGTGAATACATGTATCAAATCAATGAACTTGAGACGTTAGATCCATACGTAAAAATGATAACCGGAAAAGAAATCTATGGTAAACGATTAAGTTTAGAAGAAAAGCAAAAAGTTCGTGGTATTGTAGTAGAAGACGAAGCTTGGTCAGAAGATAGTTTACTTCAGATACCCTTTCATGAGCTAATCATTTATAAACTTCACGTAAGGGGATTTACAAAACATGACTCGTCGAAGGTGGAACACAAAGGAACTTTTTTAGGATTGGTGGAGAAGATTCCTTATTTGTTAGAATTAGGTATTAATTGTGTACAACTTATGCCTATTTATGAGTATAATGAAATAATAGAGCAATCAGGGTTTACCAGTGATAAGATAAATTACTGGGGTTATGCAAAAGAAAATTATTATTTTGCACCCAAATCATCTTATGCTGCTAATCCCAAACAAGCTAATCTTGAATTAAAAACAGTAATAGAAGCATTTCATAAGAACGGTATAGAAGTTATTATGGAGATGCATTTTGAAACTGGAACAAATTATGGTTTGATACAAGACTGTTTACGATTTTGGCACTTAGTGTACCATATTGATGGGTTTTGTTTTAATAGTGAAAAGGTTCCTACTACAATTCTTGCAACCGATCCAATCTTAAGTAAAGTTAAGTTGTTAACGCAAGGTTGGGATTTAAATCAAATTTATCCAAAAGAGTATGAGCCAAAATTCAAAAACTTAGCTGAATATAACTTGGGTTATTCCATAGATACAAAGCGCTTTCTAAGAGGGGATGAAGAACAGGTTAGTGCATTTGCTAATCGAGTTAGTCGCAATGAAAACAAATGCGCGGTGATAAATTTTATTACCAATCATGATGGTTTTACTCTTATGGATTTATTTTCGTATGATTATAAGCACAATGAAGATAACGGTGAAAATAACAACGACGGACCTAAATATAATTATAGCTGGAATTGTGGAGTAGAAGGTCATACCAATAAGAAAAAGATTATTGATATTAGAAAGAAAATGATTCGTAATACACTTACTACTTTACTTTTTAGTCAAGGTACACCTTTACTTTTAGCTGGGGATGAATTTGGTTTTAGCCAGAAAGGTAATAATAATCCATATTGTCAAGATAACGAGATAACTTGGCTTAATTGGAATTTACTTGAGAGTAACAAAGGTATTTTTGTCTTTTTACAAGAATTAATTAGGATAAGAAAACAGCATCCAATTCTTCATAGGACAGATTCTCTAAGGAGTATGGATTATATATCGTGTGGATTTCCTGACATATCGTTTCATAGTGTAAAAGCTTGGCGTCATGATTCTTCCTATTATAACCGTATGCTTGGTATTATGTTATCGGGTAAATATGTATTTATCAATCGAAAAGAGAATGACTGTAGTTTTTATCTTATCTTTAATATGCATTGGGAGAAACATCATTTTGATCTACCATATCTATCATTAGGAATGAAATGGTATTCTCTATTAAATACAGAGATTGATTCAACAGTATTAAAGAATGATATAAATGAAAATGAAGCGATAGATGAAATAGTACCAATCAGTAATCAAAAGCAGATTGAATTAGCTGCCAGATCCATTGTTGTTTTAATAGGAAAATAAGATTAATTTAAGGAGAATGTAAATGTCAGGATATGTATTAAAAATAATAGCTATTGTAACTATGTTGATAGATCATGCCACAGCAATTTTAGTACCTACGAATACTATGACTTATCTAATTGGTCGTAGTATAGGTAGGTTAGCTTTCCCAATCTTTTGTTTTTTATTAGTTCAAGGATTATTACATACGAAAAATATTCAGAAGTATTTAACTAGATTGGGGCTTTTTGCCTTGATTTCTGAGATACCTTTTGATTTAGCATTTTCAGATAATTCCACACAGTGGGGTTTTTTAGAACATCAAAATATATTTTTTACTTTATTTATCGGTCTTGGCGTAATCTACCTAATGAGTATAATTGAGAAAAAGTTTGTAAATAATATATTTTTAAGTAATATATTTAATATGTTAGTAGTACTTGCAGGAAGTTTTCTTGCTGTTTTATTGTCTACAGATTATTCCTTTGGTGGAATTTTACTTATTGTAGCGTTCTATTTATTTAGAGAAAATAAATTATTACTTACAGTAGCAGTGTTTATAGTCAATGCATATATGTTTGGTGGTATCCAAGGTCTTGCTACTTTATCTATGATATTTATTTGGTTTTACAATGGACAAAGAGGACAAAAAATGAACAAGTATTTGTTTTACGCCTTTTATCCAGTGCACATTTTAATATTATATTTAATTAGTCTTGTTATATAGGAGAAAACCAAAGGACTGTTGCATGCAGATTCGTTATAGAATATAGTTATAAGATGAGTTAATAATCTATACGTTGCAACAGCCCTTATCATATTCATAACTACACTACAAGAATGATATCTTTATTCAATAGGAGTCGGAATATCCATTCGAATAATCTTTACCATCGTCATAACCGTTGTAGTTTGAGTCTAAGTAGCTTCCAGTAAAATCATCTGATATGAGAGAACTTCTCTCAGGAAAATAATAAGGTAACTGAGTATCAAAGTCAGAAACACTATTTTTGTTTGGAAAACGATAGTAGCTTCTTTTTGAATGTTCAAAATACATGATAAATATCCCTCCTTGATCCTTCGTCCTTTATGCATGATATCCCAGTGCAAATGATGTTGTTGTAACACGGGTATTATCATGCGTTTTTAGTGTTTGCAATATAGGAGGAAATATACATGATTTCTTTAAAAGTTGTTGATATAAAAGCATTTATGTCAAGTTTATTGGTTCATAATGTATTTGATAATTTTTTAGTATCTGAGTTAGATATTGGAACCTTTAATCAGTTTCATATCTCTGGAAAAATTAATGAAGAATTTTATTCTAGTGATGAATTAGAAATTCTAGGTGACAGAAAATACTCGACCTGGAGTGAAGTAAAACCCATCGCTTATACCTTGCTAAAAGGAAATAAACTTCCATTATCCGTTAAAATTGTCTTTCTATTATCTCCCACCAATACAGAGAATGTATTAAGGAAATCAGGTTTGCCAATACAGATAACGGATATAAACGGTTTATTCTTAAACATAAGATATGAAAAAGGTATATTAAATCTAATTACAGGAACATCAATAAAAACATTTACCATGGATAAATCCTTAGAACATGAATGGGATGCCAATGTAAAAACCTTTTTAAAGCATTACGAAATAGCTGTTGAAGAGAATAAGTAATTTTGTTAGCACTCACATTAAATGAGTGCTAATTTTTTCTTGACAAAAATGTACAACAGTATTAATATTATTTTTATCAAAGGATTCAAATAAATAAATCAAAATTACCTATTGAATATAATGGTATTTTAATTATTCAAGCGTAAGTATTTATTATGAATCTATTCTACTAAAATACTAAAATATTAGATTATAAAGGAGCGATTATAATGATTCAAGAAAATGGTAGTTTATCAATTAATTCGGAAAATATATTCCCGATAATTAAAAAATGGTTATACTCTGATCATGATATTTTCTTCCGTGAATTAATTTCTAATGGTAGTGACGCTATTACCAAGTTAAAAAAACTTGAAATCATGGGAGAAGCAAATATACCAGAAGGTAATAAATATAAAATTGACGTTATTGTAAATCCTGAAGAAAAAACATTAACATTTATTGATAACGGTATTGGTATGACCGCTGATGAAGTAAAAGAATATATTAACCAGATAGCATTCTCTGGTGCTACTGATTTTTTGAATAAATATAAGGATAAGGCAAGCGAAGAACAAATTATCGGACATTTTGGTTTAGGTTTCTATTCTGCATTTATGGTTGCTGATAAGGTTACCATTGATACATTATCTTTTAGAGATGGAGCACAAAGCGTTCACTGGGAATCTGAAGGTGGTACTGAGTTCTCTATGGAAGATGGTGATAAGGAAGAGAGAGGTACAAAGATTACTTTATATCTTAATGAAGATAGTTATGAATTTGCCAATGAATATCGTGCAAAAGAAGTAATTAAGAAATACTGTTCTTTTATGCCAGTTGAAATCTACTTTAAAAATGCTAATGCACCAGAAGAAGAAATAGAAGAAGTTGAAGATGAATTAGATGAAAATAATGATATCATTGATGCTTCTATAGATGAAGATGGCAATGTAACAGAACAAGAAGTTACAGATGAAGAAAACCAAGATAAAAAGAAGACTCCTAAGAAGCCAGAGCCAATTAATAATGTATCCCCATTATGGACAAAACATCCAAATGATTGTAAAGAAGAAGAATACAAAGAATTCTACCGTGATGTGTTCCATGATTATAAAGAGCCATTATTCTGGATTCATTTAAATATGGATTATCCATTTAATTTAAAAGGTATTTTATATTTCCCTAAATTAAATACAGAATATGATACATTAGAAGGAACTATAAAGTTATACAGCAATCAAGTATTTATTGCTGATAATATTAAAGAAGTAATTCCAGAATTCTTAATGTTATTAAAAGGTGTTATTGATTGTCCTGATTTACCACTTAATGTATCTAGAAGTGCATTACAAAATGATGGATTCGTAAAGAAAATTTCTGAATATATTTCTAAGAAAGTTGCAGATAAATTATCTGGAATGTATAAAGTAGAAAGAGAAAGTTACGAGAAATTCTGGGATGATATTAGTCCTTTCATCAAGTTTGGTTGCTTAAAAGATGATAAATTTAGAGATAAAATGAAAGATTTCATCATCTTTAAGAATTTAGATGGTAAATACTTAACCTTACCTGAATATGTAAAGGCTAGTAAGAAAGATAGTACAACTGCAGAAGTAGATACTGCTAAGGCCGATGATACTACAAAGGCTCAGGATACTGGTGCAGATACAACTAAAACAGATGAAGAAAAACATACAATCTATTATGTAACAAATGAACAACAACAAAGCCAATACATTAATATGTTTAAGAGTGAAGGAATCGATGCGCTTATCTTAACACATAATATTGACCAACCATTTATTACACAATTAGAGCAACAAGAAAAATCATATCATTTCCAAAGAATTGATGCTGATATCACAGATAGCTTTAAAGAAAACCCTGGTGATGAAGAAACTCTTAAAGATGAGAACGAAAAATTAACAGAGTTATTTAGAAAAGTTTTAAATAAAGAAAAATTAGAAGTTAAAGTTATGAAATTAAAGAATGCTTCTGTATCTTCCATGATTACTCTTTCTGAAGAAAGTAGAAGAATGCAGGATATGATGAAGATGTACAATATGTATGGAATGGATCCATCCATGTTTGGTTCAAGTGAAACATTAGTATTAAATGCAAACAATAAATTAGTTGAGTATATTTTTAATCATACTGATGTGGAAAATGTACCTATGATATGTGAACAATTATATGACTTAGCGATGTTAAGTCATAAGCCATTAGAAGCGGAAGCAATGACTAAATTTATTGCTAGAAGCAATGAAATTATGATGTTATTAGCAAAATAAAAATCGTAATTATCTAAAGTACACAAAAGAAAAGATAAAGTAATTATGAAAAGATAAAAAAGATAAAAAAGATAAAAAAGATAATAAAAGATAATAAAAGATAATAAAAGATATTGAAAAGATAATTATTGATATTGCCGATACGGAATAATTTATAATAAGAACAAAATCATGAAACTGTCTACCTATTCATTTAGGTGGCAGTTTCTTTTTTATGTTTAACTTTAAGAAACCAGAAATAGAAATTTAAGTTGGAATATGAAGTGGATATGAATTGGATATGAATTGTTTTGAAATTTAAATTGGATTATAAATTGGATTATAAATTCGATTATGAAATGGAATTAGGAGTATAGAATTGAATTATATAATTGAGTTATAGAATTGAAATACATAAAATGAAATATAAAATTTGAACGTAAATTTTTAGAAATTATTTATAAAATGATTAAAAAAAGGTCTTTTAAAAAATAATAATATATGCTATGATTAATAGTAATAAAAACCACATAACATAGTTAAAGGAATAAAATTATGCGGTTGTAATTACCAATATATGTAATATGAATATATAACATACTAAAGTACTAAAGTCTAAAATACGGTAATTTAAATACAAAACTTAGGTTAGAAATAATACAACACTTAAGTTAGAAAAAGCCGAAAACGAAACAAAAAATACGGATATCAGCTAAGTGATAAGATAAAAAGGTAACAAAATTTTAGGAGGATTTTTACATGGCTTATAAGATAATTGTGGATAGTTGTACAGATTTAACAGATGATATGAAAAAGGATAACCGAATTCATTTAGTTCCCCTATCCTTACAAGTAGATGAGGAAACTATCGTTGATGATGAGACTTTTGATCAAAAATACTTTTTAAAGAAAGTGGCAGAAAGTCCGAATTCTCCAAAATCATCCTGTCCATCACCAGAATCCTATATGAAACTTTTTGAAGGGGAAGAAGATATTTATGTAGTTACATTATCTGCTAATTTGAGTGGATCATATAATAGTGCTGAACTTGGTAAGAAATTGTATTTAGAAGATCATCCAAATAAAAATATTGAAATAATAAATTCTTGTTCAGCATCTGTTGGGCAGACATTAATAACAAAAAAGATTCAAGAATATATCAATGCAGGTAAAACATTTCATGAAGTAGTTAATCATGTTAAGGATTTTCGTGATAAATTAAGTACAAAATTTGTATTAGAAAACCTAGATACTTTACGTAAAAGCGGACGCTTAACAGGTTTAAAAGCTATCATTACAAGTGTATTAAATATAAAACCTGTAATGGGTGCTACACCAGAAGGAACTATTTGTAAACTAGACCAAGCACGCGGAATTCAAAAAGCACTTATGCTTATGGCAAACTTAATCTCTGAAGACGTAGTAAATCCAGAAGATAGAATTTTAGGAATTGCACATTGCAATAATTATGAAAGAGCTTTGTATATAAAAGATGAAATTTTAAAATTAGTTCCTTTTAAAGATACATTTATTGTTGATACAGCAGGTGTTAGTACTATGTATGCTGGCGAAGGCGGAGTTATTGTTTGTTATTAAACAAATTGAAATCCGTTTATTCTCATTGATAAGTAGATGGAGAAAGTGTTAAAAATAGACCTAGATAGGGTGAATTCCACCCTTTCATAGGTCTATTTTATTTGGAATATTTTACAAGTCCATATGGAAAGCATTAACATAGTATTTTAACGCAAGAGTTGATATAATTATTAAACTTAACATTATTAGAAAGGAGTAGTATTCGTTTAAGACGATAATTAAAATGATTTCTAAGCTTAATTAACTACTACAGTAAATACATCATAACATAGGAGAGAAAATGATAAAATTTCTAAAAAATATGTCAATAAGAGCTAAATTACTTATGGGGTTTATTACAATTTCAATATTACTATTAATAGTAGGCATTTTTGGAGTACTTGCGGTAAAGGCTATAGCTGAAGATGGCAAAAATATGTATCAAGATAATTTACAGAGTACTAATACATTACATTTGGTTAAAGAAAATTTACTTACAATAGCAAGCAATATTGATCAGATAATCTATTTGCAAGATGATGAAGTAACAAAAAATTATATTACTGAAATTGATGAACTTACAGCAGAAAATATTTCATACATTGATTTTTATGGAAAAACTGTTATGAATACTGATGAACAAAATATTTGGGATGAATTTAACAAAAATTTGAATGATTATCGAGTTCAAAGAAAAGAAGTACTTGATTTAGCTCAACAGGGAAACTATCTTAACGCCTATCAAGCAATGCCAGATGTCACACAAGTAAGAGAAGCAATGTTTGTACAGTTAGATAATTTAATTCAACGTTGTATAGAAGAAGCAGAAAATACCAGCAACATTAATTCTGATATTGCAAGTAAATCTGCTATCTTTATGTATTGTATATCATTTATCGGATTAGCGATTGCATTAACTCTTGGCTTAGTAATAGCAAATTATATGAAAAAAGCGATAAAGAAAGGATTATCTTTTGCTGAAGCAATTGGTAATGGTGATTTGTCATTTCAAATTGATGCACATAAAAGTAATGATGAATTTGGTTTATTAATTAATGCACTAGTTACATCACAAATAAATCTTAAAAATATTGTTAAAAAAGTTATTGATCATTCCCAAGAAGTATCAGCCGCTAGTGAAGAATTATTTGCGACCATGGAAGAAATCAATAATGACTTTAATAGTGTCAACATCAATACAGAAAATATTGTTAGAGACGTAATGGATATTAATGCTGTCACAGCGGAATTATCGGCAACAGTTGAACAATCCGAATCTAGTATCTCTCAGTTAGCTACAACTGCAACCGATGGCAATTCTCAATCATCTGAGATATTAAAACGTGCGGAAAATATTAAAAAGCAAGGCAAATCATCAAAACTCATGGCTGATAAAATTTACGATGAGAAACAGATTAGTGTGATTAAAGCAATAGAAAAAGGAAATGTAGTAAATGAAATTTCAGTAATCGCAAACTCCATTGCTGCTATTTCAGCTCAAACGAATTTATTATCCTTAAACGCATCTATAGAATCTGCTAGAGCAGGTGAACATGGTAAAGGTTTTGCAGTCGTTGCTAATGAAATTAGAAGTCTAGCAGAGCAATCAAATAATTATGTGAAAGAAATTTCTAATGTTGTAACTGAGGTTCAAGAAGCTTTTCATGACTTGGAATATAGTTCAAAAGAAATGCTCGAATTTATTGATAAACGAGTAAGAAGTGATTATGAATTATTAGTAAATACAGGCGAAAATTATGGTCAGGATGCTTTGTTTGTCAATGAATTTTCACAAGAAACAGCGGCTATGGCAGAAGAGATGAATGCATCAACAGAAGAGATAGGAAGTGTACTACGTAGTATCTCTAATAATATGCAAAGCACAACGAACAGTTCAGAAGAAATATTAAAAAGTATGAATAAATCGAAACAGTCTATTGAGCAAGTATCCGAGATGGCTCAAAGACAAGCTGAGATAGCTGAAAACTTAAGTAATTTAGTACAAGTATTTAAAATTTAATTCGGCAGTGAAAAAGTATCTTTTATAATCAAAATAAGAGAATTAATAGTTTGAAATACACCTAAAAAGTTAGATAGATAAATCTAACCTACAAGGTTTGTTCATAAAAACTATTAATTCTCTTTTAAATTGTCTATTTCTTATTAAATTTACGTTCAAAGTATGCAAGTAGTTGATACAGAGCAGTTGCAATAATGCACAATATTACAATACTCATAATTACCCAGTCAAGTTTAAAAACCTGACTACCGTATATAATTAAATATCCAAGGCCTGCCTTAGCAGCTAAGAATTCACCTATGATAACACCAACTAAGGATAAACCAATATTTACTTTCATTACGCTGATAAGAGAAGGAATATTACTTGGTATTACCACTTTTGTTAATATATCTTTTTTTGTTCCACCAAGTGTACGTATTAGCTTAAGTTTGTCTTCTTCAACATTTATAAAATCTGTATAAAGTGTTATAATACTTCCAAAAACAGCCACAGAAACGGCTGCTACAATGATAGTTTTCATATTGTTACCTAACCATACGATGAAAACTGGAGCCAAAGCTGTTTTAGGCAAACTATTAAGAACTACAAGATAAGGTTCTAATACTTTTGCTAAGCTATCATTCCACCATAAAAGAATTGCACCTAATAATCCTATAATAATAACCAAAGAGAAACTTATAAAAGTTTCAAGTAGCGTTATACCCAGATGATAAAAAATACTTCCATCTGTTGCCATATCAATAAAACATCTACCAACTCTGGAAGGACTACTAAATATGAATGCATTCAATATATGAAGGCGTGTGGTAATTTCCCACGCGGCAATAAAAGTAACTATAATAATGATTTGAAATAACCGTACTTTCCGAATTCGTTTTAAATAATTTCTAATATAATCTTTGTGAGAAGGAGAGATTTGTTCGGATTGAAGTAATTTTTTTTTACTTTGTTGCATGATGAACTAACTCCTTCCAGATTTGATTAAAATAGCTATTAAATTCTGGAGCGCTTCTTGAGTTAAAAGGGGTTTTATTTTCAAGTGTTAAATTGACGTCAATCACACATTTTACAGTTCCCGGTCTTTCAGATAAAACGATTATTCTATCCGCCATAGAAACAGCTTCACCTATCAATACTAAAATGCGCTTATGAGTTATCGCTTGATACTTTTAGTGTTATTTCAGCTTTATTTCCATTCCAGGATATACTATTTACGAGATTTTTTATCACCAATTTTAATTCACTTAATTCTGCGTTTTGGATTAAATAATTTATGTCAGTTAATTTGCGGTAACGCTCTGATAAATCAACTTGAGATATATTTAAATCATCTAATTGATCTAATTCATTTATTTCATCTAATAATTTTTTTTGAGTGAGATCAAGGTCATTTAATTGCGTTGTTATGTATTTAATTAAAACTGGTGAGGATGTATTTGATAATTGCTTTACTAAATTTTGGATAGACAATTCATTATTTTTATATTCTTTTTCTAGTTTGCTCTTATTTTTATATAAAGAAAAGTTAGATTCCATGATAACGTTTTCTTTTTGGTGTATGTAATATTTAACTGTTTCATAATTAATGCCATTTAGTAATTGACTCGTTATTAAATTCAAGACATCTACGTCAAAGTCGACTCCGTTTATATTATCCATCTGGCATCTAGTGCCTTTTGACAATACTTTCAATTCACAAGCATAATAAAAATTAACTTTATTTCCGTTTCGTTTTACACTCTTAATTCTCATTTTAGAACCACAATTATTACAAAGAATATTACCAGAAAGAAGAGCTATTTTGCTGGTACCGTTTCTAGGAGCTGCATTCATTTTATTTTTCATAATTTGTGTTTGAACGAGTGCAAAGTTTTTTCCACTTATTATGCCTTTATGTTTACCAATGGCAATAATCCACTCATGCTTGGCTCTTTTTTTTTGTTTACTACCAGCATGATGTTTCGTTCGGTTGTAACATAATATTCCATACTCACCATTAAAATCAGTTTTATCATTGGCAATCATACAACCTAATAAAGAAAAGTACTCATATGCATCCTGATCTGCGATGCAGTAGGTGGGATTTTCTAAAATTGCTGCAATTGAGCTTTTGGTGTATTCACAATGGTTGGGTGTTTCAATATGATTTTCTAAACAGTATGTTTCTAATTTGGACAAACTTTTGGTTTCAAGGTATTTATAAAAAAGAAAATTGACAAACTCTAATTCGTTCCCTTTGGATACAAGTTTATATAGTTGACGTTCTTTAAACTCATCGTCAATATAAGTATAAGCTTCTGATTTATAACCAAATGGAGCATTGCCTCCAAGCCATCTTCCAGTACGGGAGAGCGCTAGCATGTTATCTCGTACACGTTCTGCAGTTGTTTCTCGCTCAAGCTGAGCAAATACGGATGCAATATAAATCATTGCTTTCCCTATAGGTGTTGTTGTATCAAAGTTTTCGGTTGCTGATATAAAGGATACAGAATATTTTTCAAGTAAATCTAATGTTTTAGAAAAATCCGAAACATTTCTATTGATACGATCCAAACGGTAACACATTAATACATGAATTTCACCGGTACTTAAGGTATCAATTAATTTTTGAAATTCAGGCCTTTTGGTAGTTGCAGCAGAAAAACCTTCGTCCGTATATATATAGTATTTTTTGTCTACATTTTTAAAATGTATATCTGCGTAATCCTTACAGAATTGTATTTGATTATCAATGGATTCGCCCTTTTCAGAGTATTTCGATTTTCTACTATATATTGCTATATTCACATATATCACCTCTATTAATTATATAGAAAGTTTACTAGATTCATAACCAAGTGGATAAGCCATATGCATACAATTATATGAGATGAAAATGAGTTGTTAAAGTAATTTGTTAACATTAGTCTTTTACACCTACAATGACAAAGAATCAGCAGAATGGAGGAGGATTGTGATGAATATAACTTTAAAAAATGAAAAAGAGGCAAAGGAGTATATTGATGAAATAAAAGATTATTTAATTGCAGAGTTAATATTTAATCAGCTTATGAAACAGCCAGAAAAGATAAGAATCCATCTGTTTAAAATGTTGATGCAGGAGCATAAAGAAGATGATTGAAAGATTTAACGAGAATTTCAGATTTTTAGGACATGGTTGGATAGTAGCGAAAGTTATAAAATAGGCCTATTCCTTATTTTGTATCTCCTATGGATGAAATACTAGATTATGAAATAGACCTATTTCTATTTGAAAATATTATACTTAATATATAAATACCGATTATTTAACAATTAGTTAAGAATTCCATTATTAGCAGCAACAGTTGCCTTGATTTATCTATTTATTAGTCACCAGAACGTCCCCAAGGTGGTCTACCAGGGCCAGGACCCCAAGGTGGTCTGCCAGGACCTGGACCCCAAGGCGGTCTGCCAGGGCCAGGACCCCAAGGTGGTCTGCCAGGACCTGGACCCCAAGGTGGACGATTGCATGGTGGACATGGAGGACAGTGGCGATCTCGATCACGATCGTAATCACGATCATCACGGTCATCAGGCCTTCTTCTATACATATCTGACATAATATACACACTCCTTTTTTTTATTATGTTATATTATATGAATGAGAAGAAATTTGGTGAATGATGTAAGATATTGTTTATAACGCATTTTGGTATAGATTGCTTCAGCTATATCGTGAGTGATTAATATAGCTGTTTTCTTTTCTTTACGAATAATTCCCCAAATGTCATCAGATACTTCAATTCTAGTCTGATAATCTAGTGCTGAAAATGGTTCATCAAGAAGTAGAATATCAGGTTCTAATAATAACGTTCTAATTAGTGCAGCTCTTTGTCTCATACCACCTGATAATTCGGATGGGCGCGCATTTTTAAAAGTAACCAAGCCATACGTAGTTAACATATCATTTATTAACAGGTAACTATCTTCGGTTAATTTATGCTGAATCTCTAAACCAAGTGTTAGATTACGTAAAGTAGAACGCCATTCCAACAAATGATCTTTTTGTAACATATAACCAATGTTTCTGCCGGACTTCTTTTTATCAGTATTATCTATATAGATACCACCTTGATCAGGACTAATGAGTCCTGCAATCAGTGATAAGAGAGTTGATTTTCCACATCCACTGGGCCCAACAATAGCAAGAAATTCTCCTTCATTTACTTGAAAGGATATATCATTAAGAGCAGGTGTCTCTCCCTCCAAGTTATGGTAGTTATAACTAACATGATCAATTCTTAGTAGTTCTCCCATATGTTCCTCCTAATTAAGTTATACTGTATTATATGAAAGGTAAGTGGAACGGTTACTTGCTAAAAAATATAAATATATTACTAAATGTATTAAAAAAATATAAAACTTTAATAAAGTAAAAATGAAGGAAAGGAAAATATTTGTTGCAAAACGTTAGTAAATCGGGTAAAATAAGGAAGTGATATGTTTACATAATTAGTATGTATAGAGAAGAAGGTGTTTTAATTACACACCATTTTTTCATGAATAAATGAAAAGGAGATAGTATAATATGAGGGATTTTGTTATAACTGCAGATTCCAATTGCGATTTACTACCAGATTACATCAAAGCGAAGAACATAGGAATAATACCCCATTATTATGATATTAATGGTACTACATATGGTGATGAGATTAATTTAACTCCAAAAGAATTTTATGATAAAATGAGAAGTGGTTTAATGCCTACAACAATGGCAAGTAATCCTGCTGTGATTCGGGATACATTTCAGAAATATATTGATCAAAATTTAGATGTATTACATATAAGTTTTTCATCTAGCTTAAGTGGCGGACATAGTAATGTAGCGACTGGAGCAATAGAAATATGTGAAGATAATCCAGGAGCTAAGATAATAGTGTTAGATTCTTTAAATGTTTCCATGGGTGAAGGCATGGTAGTCATGAAGGCTGTGGAATTAAAAGAAGCAGGAAAAAGTATAGATGAGATAGCTACTTGGATTGAAGAGCATAAATTAAACTTCCTTGTACAATTTACTGTCGATGATTTATTTCACCTTCAAAGAGGTGGGAGAGTATCAAAGATGTCAGCAATTGTTGGTAGTATGATAAATGTAAAACCAATTTTAGTAGTTAATAATGAAGGTGCATTAGTAGCAGCTGGTACCGTAAGAGGACGAAAAAAATCCTTAACTACTATAGTTAATAATATGGAAAACAACATGGGTAAGTATAAAGATGAAAATAAAACAGTCTGCGTTGTACATGGTGATGCATTAGAAGATGCAGAATTTGTAGCGAATTTAATTAAGGAAAGACTTAATATAGATAAAGTTATTATAAATTTCGTAAGCCCAAGTATTGGTGCACATTCTGGCCCAGGTGCAATTGGAATTTGTTATATTGGAGAAGGAAGATAGATAAACGAATAGATTACATTATATAATAAAAAAGCATTCATAAACAATAAATTAGTACAGTAATTTATTAGTAGATGAATGCTTTTTTTTAAAGTTTTGTAGTTAGCATGAATTATATTAAATATAGAAAAGAGCATCCTTTCGGATGCTCTTTTCTATATTTTTAAGTCATTATTCAGTAAGTTTTTTAAGCTGGAAATGGGATTTGAACCCACGACTTCCTCATTACGAGTGAGGTACTCTGCCAACTGAGTTATTCCAGCATATTATTTATTAGTAGGAATCGAGGTGACGGGATTCGAACCCACGGCTTCTGCGTCCCGAACGCAGCGCTCTACCATCTGAGCCACACCTCGCAACGGATGCTTCTGCGTTTTATTCTTGCCAAATAATTATCCTACTTTTACAAAAAAATGTCAAGATAGAAATAATGTTTGGAGGTATAATTACCATATTATTGTAATTATATCATAATCATACATCATATAAAGCGTTTTTTTGCATAAAAATAATATTAAAATATTAACAAAGTATTAATAATTGTTTAAATATTTGTTACAAGGTTTAAAATAGGTGAATAAATATACAAAAATTTAATACAATAAAACATTAATGTGAAAAAAATATAGTAGTTATGCATATCTTAGAAAACCTAAGTATTGTAGTATTTTTCCTTCGTTTGCAATACGCGGAAAATGTTCGTAATGCACGGACAAAATAGGACTAATGTCTTATAAAAATGAGTATTATGCAAGTATATACATAAAAAATATATATTTATATAACGAAACCGAATGTGCCAGAAAGCTTGACAATTTATAGAAAGGATAATATAATACATGTATTAATTCGTAGAAAAGTTTTCCAAATAAAAGATGTGAAACCGTCCTAAGTAGTTAACTTTTCGAAAGAATAATATTTCATCTCATTAAGGATAAGGCGACGAGGCTTTTTGATGGCGCAAGTGTTGAAACAACGCATATCGAAGAGCTTTTTGATTATCTAAAAATAATGAGATAAGTGTATAAAAATTACACTAAATTAATAATTAAATGGAGGTAGTTTTATGAAAAAGAAAGTTCTATCACTTCTTATCGTTCTTTGCATGGTAATTTCTTTAGTTGCATGTGGTAAAAAGAATGATACGAAAGACACTAGCAATGACGCAGAAGTAGCCGAGACTACAGATGCACCTGATGCAACAGAAGTACCAGATAAAGTAGTAGCTACAGGTACATATGATACATTGGTTATAGGTACACAAACATTTAATGGTGTATTTAATGGAATGTTCTCATCTAGCGCATACGATAGCCAAGTACAAGATCTTATCTTTACAACAGTATCTTGGTTAGATCCAGATGGTGTGTTAATAGATAATGCAGGTCATGTTGAAGCAAAAGAAATTACAGCAGAAGATGGTCATACTCAGGTTGAGTATAAAGTATCTGTAAAACCAGATATGAAATTCTCTGACGGAGAACCAGTTACTATTGATGACGTATTATTTTATTACTATGTAACTGCAGATCCTACATATGATGGTTCATCAACATTTTCAACTCTTGATATCGTAGGTATGAAAGAATACTACTATGATACACCTGATTATACAGCTAAACTTGATGAAATCACAAAAGAAGTAGCAGCGAAATATGCACTTGATAAGATTTCTGAAGAAGATTATAAAGCTTATTTAAGAGATACAAAACTTGCTGGCTGGTGGGCTGGTATTGATAGTTATGATTGGGTTGGATACCTTAAAGGTGAAGGATATGATCCAACTGGAATCGAAACAGATGAAGAAAAATTATTAGAAATGCTTGTAGATTGTGAATATACAAAATACCATGATGGTTATGATCCACAATCTTATTATCAAGATAAATTAGAAGGTGAATTTATTACTGGTAACTTAGCAGATGGTGTTAATGTTACTGAAATCTCTGGTATCAAAAGACTTGACGATTATACTTGTACCGTATTATTTAATTCACCTAATATCTCCGGTGACAAACAAGTTGCATGGATTCCTATTATTCCAAAACACTATTACGGAAAAGATTTCACTAAAGGTAAGTTAGAGGGAATCAAAGCTTTAAATGGTGCACCATTAGGAGCTGGTCCTTACAAATTTGTTAGCTACCAAGATAATATCGTAACATTAGAAGCAAATACATTATTCTTTGGTGAAACTCCAAAGATTCCTACAGTTAAATTCCAAGTTGTATCTGAAGCTGATAAAGTGGATGCTTTAATCGCTGGTGATATCGACATCACTGATCCAAGTGCTTCCTTAGAAGTAATTGATCAAGTTGAAGGTGCTGGAATGGAATATTCCTTAGTTGACAATCCAGGATATGGTTATATAGCAATTAATGCTGAAACAATTCCAGATGTTAATGTTCGTAAAGGTTTAATGCATTTAATGAACAGAGCTCCAGCTGTTGAAGCTTATTATGGTGAATTAGCAGAAGTTATTGAAAGACCAATGACTCCTACTGTTGCAGAATATCCAAAGGATGCAAAAGAAGTATATGGTTATGACCCTACAAAAGCTCTTGACTATTTTACAAAAGCTGGATACGCAAAAGATTCTAGTGGTAAACTTGTTAAAGATGGCGAACAATTACAAATCACAGTAGGTATCGGTGGTGATGGTAAGATGAATCATCCATCAGCTCCAATCTTAACTCAGATGGCAAATGACTTACAAGCAGTTGGCGCAGAATTAATCATCCAAGATTTAGACTTCTCTACTTTAGTAAGTTTAAAAGATTCTGGTGAATTAGATATGTGGGTAATGGCTTGGGGTAATTCAACTGACTGTGACTTAACACAAATCTTTGGTAGCAAGGGTAATGACAACGATGTTCATTTATATAGTGATGAAATTGACAAACTTCAAGCAGAAATTCTTAAGACTGTAGACTTTGATGCAAGATGTAAACTTGTTGCACAAGAACTTGACTTAATTATGGATGCAGCTGTATATATGCCAGTATATCAAAGAAAGAACATGGAAATCTACAATGCTACAACAATTAAGTTAGAAACACTTCCTGAAAGAACAACTACTTATTGGAATTATGCAAAAGACATTAATAAACTTGAAATGCAATAATTAAGAACAATTTATTAATAAAAACACCGTATCCCACCTTTTATAGGTGGGATATGGACTGTTATAGGGTTTGCATAAAATTAAGTTTTATTTAATTTAATTACATAAGAAAATAATAGTTGTAGTTAGCTACACTGCTGAGGGAACATAAAATTATGTTTTACCAGCAGTGTTGCCAACTTTTATGAATTGAAAGGGAAGAGGTAAACTATGAAGCAGTATATAATTCGACGTATATTTATAAGTATAATCGTCTTATTTGGAGTATCCTTATTACTCTATTCGATTATACGTATGACTCCAAGTGATTATGTAGCTAATGTCACTGCGGGTAATCCAAATATTTCTCCTGAAATGGAAGAAAACATGCGAGAACTATATGGATTGGATAAAGGTATTATTGAAGGTTATTTCTCTTGGTTAGGCGGAGTAATTCATTTAGATTTTGGTACATCTTTTATTTATCAAAAACCAGTAAAAGATATTATTGCAAGATATATTCCAATTACTTTCTCATTAGCGATGATTTCATTAGTTTTAGAGATATTATTAGCAATACCATTTGGTGTACTAGCTGCTAGAAAGCAATACTCAAGAACTGACTATGCTATTGTAGCTATTGCTTTAATTGGTATATCCTTACCATCCTTCTTTTTTGCCGCTATTTTAAAGCGTGTATTTGCAATAGGTCTAGGAGTACTACCAATATCAGGTATGGTTAATGCTAGAGCAGGTTATGAAGGATTTGCTAGAATTATGGATATAGGAAAGCATTTAATTTTACCAATCACAGTATATGTAGTAATGGGTGTTGGTGGATTGTTAAGATATGTTCGTACGAATATGCTTGAAGTATTAAACGCAGATTATGTTCGTACTGCTAGAGCGAAAGGTGTTCCAGAATATAGAGTTATTGGAAAACATGCATTCCGTAACACATTAATACCAATCGTAACTATGGTTGGTGGTATGATTCCTGGTTTATTTTCTGGTGCAGTTATAATAGAGGGAATTTTCTCTTTAGAAGGCTTAGGAACAATCAGTTTGAATGCTGTTTATGCGGGTGACATTCCGTTCTTAATGGGCTTTAATATGTTTCTTGCTGTACTTACTTTACTAGGTACATTAGTTTCAGATATACTCTACGCTGTGGTTGATCCACGTGTAAGATATAGTTAGGAGGTGACTTGACATGGATGAATTACAATTAAGAAATGAACAGGAACAAGATGAATTTGAACAAAGTCAAGTTATTATGACTCCTGGACAATTGGTAGTAAAACGTTTCTTTCGAAATAAATTAGCTGGATTTGGTATGGGTATCATAATCTTAATGATACTATTCTGCTTTATTGGGCCTTTCTTTTCACCATATGGTGAATATGAAATATTCTACATCAATAAATCAACTGGTGAAGAAATCAATATGAAGGATGAAAGAATCAGTCAAAAAGGTGTAACGATTAATATTAAAGCTCCAATATCCAAATCCCACTGGCTTGGTACAGATGGTGACGGAAGAGATGTATTAACAAGACTTATGTATGGTGGTCGTATCTCTTTAACAGTTGGTATCTGTGTAGTTATCGTGGAATTAATTATTGGTGTAACGCTTGGTGGAATTGCAGGTCACTATGGTGGTAAAGTTGATATGATAATCATGCGTTTGGTTGAAATATTCTATTGTATACCGTTTATACCTTTAATGTTAATTATATCAGCAATCATGGTTGGATATGGTATTTCCCCACGACATAAAATATACTTCATTATGCTTGTACTAGGTGTAATCAGTTGGGCTGGTGTTGCTAGAATGGTACGTGGACAGATATTATCTTTACGTGAAATGGAATTTATGCAAGCAGCTGAAGCAACTGGAATACGTGTATCAAAACAAATCTTTAAACATTTGGTGCCAAATGTAATGCCTATTATTATTATATTAGCAACAATGGATTTAGGTGGAATTATTCTTACAGAATCTGTTTTAAGTTACTTAGGTGTAGGTATTTCTTTCCCTTATGCATCTTGGGGTAATATGGTTAATGCTGTAACCAACTCCATTATACTTAAGAATTACTTTAATATCTGGATGCCGCCTGGTATCTGTATCTTATTAACTGTTTTAGCATTTAATTTTATCGGTGACGGGCTTCGTGATGCCTTTGATCCAAAGATGAAAAGGTAGGTGAGCATCAGTGGCAGATAATAAAGAAAGAAGTAAAAGATTAAAAGAGATTAAGAAATTCAATAGTAAAATGTATAAGCAGTATGAAAAGGATAAAAGAAAAAAAGTTGTTGAATCAGATTTTGTTACAACTATGAAAAATAAAGATAACATTCTTGAATTTGATAATTTAAGAACATACTTTTATACTGATGCTGGTACTGTTAAAGCAGTAGATGGTGTATCTTTTGATATTCCTATGGGTAAAACAATAGGTGTAGTAGGTGAATCTGGTTGTGGTAAATCAGTTACCAGCTTATCTTTAATGAGATTATTACAAGGACCACAGGGACAGATTGCTGGAGGTTCCATTCGTTATAATCAAAAAAATAAAAACCGTGCAGTAGATATTGCTAAGATATCAATTAAAGAAATGCAAAAAATTCGTGGTAATGAAATTGCGATGATTTTCCAAGAACCTATGACTACTCTTAATCCAGTATTTACAATTGGTTCACAGATAGATGAATGTATCGCATTACATAATCCAGGTCTGAATAAAAAAGAGATAAAAAAACGTTCCATTGATATGTTAAAATTAGTTGGTATTGCAAGAGCAGATGGTATCTATGATTCTTATCCACACGAATTATCTGGTGGTATGAGACAAAGAGTTGTAATTGCTATGGCATTATCCTGTGATCCAGGTTTAATCATTGCCGATGAACCAACAACAGCACTGGATGTTACAATTCAGGCACAAATCCTTGATTTATTACGTGACTTAAAAGATAAGATCAATGCATCCATTATGCTTATTACACACGATCTAGGTGTTGTAGCTGAAATGGCTGATTATGTTGTTGTTATGTATGCTGGTCGTGTCGTAGAACAAGGTACAGCACAAGAAATATTCCATCAACCAATGCATCCTTATACGATTGGCTTAATGAAATCAAGACCAATTTTAAATGAAGAAGTCGAAAGGCTTTATTCCATTCCAGGTAATGTACCAAATCCAATTAATCTTCCTGGACATTGCTATTTTAAGAATCGTTGTGAACGTTGTATGGAAAAATGTAATGGAGCATATCCGGAATTGATTAACATAACACCAACACATAAAGTTAGTTGTTATCTTTATGTAGATAAATCAATACATACAAAAGAGAGTAAGATAGGAGGTAATAAATGATGAAAGACGAGAATATTCTTGAAGTTAAAAATTTAGTCAAACACTTCCCTATCAAATCTGGTGTATTACAACGTACAGTTGGACATGTAAAAGCAGTAGATGGAGTTAGTTTTAGTATAAAAAAAGGTGAAACATTAGGTTTAGTTGGTGAATCTGGATGTGGTAAAACCACAATTGGTAGAACAATATTAAGATTAACCGAACCAACCAAAGGAGAAGCAATCGTCAATGGTGTAGATATCTTTCAGATGAAAAAATCAGCTTTAAGACCACTACGACCTAAGATACAAATGATTTTCCAGGACCCATATTCTTCACTTGACCCACGTATGCCGGTTGGTGAAATTATTGGTGAAGCAGTTCGTGAGCATAATATAGTACCAAAAGATCAATACCGTGATTACATATTAAAGATAATGAAAGATTGTGGTCTAAGACCATACTATATAGATCGATATCCACATGAATTTTCCGGTGGACAACGTCAACGTATTTGTATTGCACGTGCATTGGCATTAAATCCAGACTTAATTGTAGCAGATGAACCAGTATCAGCACTTGATGTATCCATCCAAGCACAAGTTATCAATCTAATGAAGGATTTACAAAGAGATAGAGGTCTTACATACCTTTTCATTTCACATGATTTATCCGTTGTAGAACATATCTCTGATACAGTTGGTGTTATGTATTTAGGAAATCTGGTAGAAATGGCACCAAAGAAGGAAATCTTTAGAACACCAATGCATCCATATACAAAAGCATTGCTTAGTGCAGTTCCGATTCCTAATCCAGATATGAAGATGAATAGAACAATCCTTCAAGGTGATATACCATCTCCTGCAAACCCACCATCCGGATGCAAGTTCCATACTCGTTGTCCTCATGCAATGGAAATCTGTAAGGCACAAGCTCCTATTTTTAAAGATTATGGTAATAATCATCAAGTGGCTTGTCACTTGTATGACCAAAAATAAATATTTGTAGAGATTAGTAACGTATCTCGAATAAGTTAATGCTATTCATATAATGAATTATTTCCTACAATAATAAATTCCTACAATAAAAAAGAAATGCTCACGATTAAAACAGTAATATGTGAGCATTTCTCTTTTTATATATTAAAAATTAATTATCATTTTATATATCAAAAGTTTAATCTTCATTTTATATATTAATTAATTTGACTAATTATTTTATTATTTGATTACATATCAAAAGAAATAATTATTTTATTTGTTTCTAAATATCAAAAGAACTAATTATTTTATTTGTTTTTAAATATCAAAAGAATTAATTGTTTAATTTGTTTCTACATATCAAAAGAATTATTTTTTATTTATTTTTATAATAGAAGATGGCAATTTGCGTTCGGTCACGAAGAGATAACTTTTCTAATATGAGACTAATATAATTACGTACAGTGCCTTCACTTAAATAAAGTAATTCAGATATTTCTTTATTAGATAATCCATCCGCTATTTTACAGATAATTTCATATTCTTTATCCGTAATACCAAAGCTTGAATAATTAGCAATAGGGTTTGATTGATGTAATAAATTTGGTAGTTTTGTAATAATCTCATTACCGTAAACATTTTGACCTTTATATACAGCATGTAGTGCAGGAACAATGCTATCAAAATCTTGCTTTAGCATATAACCCTTTGCACCTATATTTAATGCTTTTATAATATAATCATCATCTAAAAAGGTTGTTAAATAAAGTACTTTGGCATCATTATAGTTTTTTAAAATCTCCTCACCAGCCTCTAAGCCAGTCATACCATCCATTCGGATGTCCATTAGTAAAACATCTGGTTTCAATTCTTCATATAATTTGATCGCTTCTAAACCATTATTTCCAATACCGATTACTGTAATCTCTGGGTCAGAATTCAATATTATTTTTAAAGAAGAGCAAACCAATTTATCATCATCTACGATTAGAATATTCATGTGTCCTCCCATAAATTAAACATATCTATTAATACAATATTTTGTGTTATAAGTCGATTTTCTCTTTTGGTATCGTGATGAAAATCTTGAAACCATTTTCCAGTGATATATTGATATTACCATTAAAACTCTTTACTCGGTCGGAAATATTTTGTATGCCTATACCTTCATAATAAACTTGGTTTTCGATTAGTTTTGTTAACTTTATCCTTAACTGTTCGTCCATTGTACCATTATCTAGAATGATTAATTGATACATGGCAGGATGTTCTCTTAGACAAATCGATACTTTTGTAGCATTTGAATGTTTTATGATATTTGCTATTGCTTCCTTAATTATTGCAATAATAGAGTATTTCAGTTTTACATCTGGATTGGATTTCATGTCATATTCAAAACTAATATTACAAAATGTAAAATCTTTTACTAACGAATCAATATTCGTATATAAATCAATAGATTCATCATGTAAATTGTGTATACTTTGCCTTATACTGTCCATGCCATTGGATATAGATTCCTTTAAAGAAGTTAGCCCTTCACGAGTTGTATCGTCTTTTGAGATGGTTAAAAGTGCGCCTATCTGTAATAAAGATCTGCTTAAAAGATGTCCTATATTATCATGAATTTCTTTGGAAATACGATTTCTTTCATTCAGAGTAGCAACATTTATTTCGTAATCTTGATTCTCTAAGATACTCTGATTCTTTTGCTCCTGTAATAAAGCCAATTCTTTTGAAGTATCTCGAAGTTCGTTATATTCCAATTGTAATCGGTTTGATGATATTGCTTTGTATTTAATTACCCAAGCCAAAATAAAAAATACAAAACTAAACAAGAGAATATTAGCATTATAAATATGAAAATTTAGAAATAAAGGTATCAAACTTAATATGGATAAGATTTGATAATCATATAAAGCAATATCATATATAATTAAAGGTAAGAAAATAAAACAAGTTGGGATCAGTTGGCAGCAAGCAATGTAGATTAAATAAAAAGCCAACTTCAGTCTTCTATCATCTAAATAAGTGCTTAGGCAGGTAAATAAAATGGCTATGATAATTGGAACTATAGCATAATCGGATTGTACTTCCAGAATATACAATGCAAAACAGCATAGAAACAGAAGCACTTTATCATAAATCTCGTACATTTTAACCTCCCACACTCTTTATTATTAAGGTTATACCAAATCTTTCAATTTATCATAACAAAAATATATGTAATAATCAATGAGTTGGTTTCTATATTTTAGAATTTGTTTACGAAACTAATCATCCAGTTAAATTACATTTGTCATAAAATTAAATGACGATGAACACTGTAAAGTTATGGATAAATCAGTTATAGTATATAACATAAGTTAGAACTTGAGCTAATAATGTGTGTAGTTAAAATTAAGCAGAATATGTGAAAAATCATATATTTCAGAAAGTGGATTGTCTTAACATTCACTTTACATATATTAGGCCAACGTATCAATGCAGGTATAGAATAGAATGGAGGATTAATATGATAGTTGAAGTTAAAAATCTTGTAAAAAGATATGACAAATTAGTAGCATTGGATCACCTAAATCTAGCGGTAGAAGAAGGAGAAATATTTGGCTTATTAGGCCCTAATGGATCTGGTAAAACAACAGCAATCAATTGTATTTTATCATTGTTAAAATATGATAAAGGTACTATTGAGATATTTGGGAAAGGTATGAAACCAGATGCTTATGATATTAAGAGAAACATAGGAATCATTATGCAAAATGTTGCTGTATTTGATGAGTTGACTGTTTATGAAAACATTTCCTACTTTTGTAGTTTATATGTAAAAGATAAAAATGAAGTAAAAAGACTTACGGATGAAGCAATTGAATTTGTTTCTTTAGAAGATTATGTTAAGTTCAGACCTAAAAAACTTAGTGGCGGACTTTTGCGTAGATTAAATATAGCATGTGGTATTGCTCATAAGCCAAAATTAATTATTTTAGATGAGCCTACTGTAGCAGTAGATCCACAAAGTAGAAATAAAATTTTAGAAGGAATAAAGAAGCTGAATGAAAATGGTGCTACAATTATCTATACCTCACATTATATGGAAGAAGTAGAGCAACTTTGCAGTAGGATTTCCATTATTGATAAAGGAAAGGTGATTGCAACAGGTACGAAAGATGAATTAAAAGCTATGATATCATTGGGTGAAAAGATAACGGTTGAGGCTTATAATTTAAATGAAGAGGAGATTGAGGAAATAAGACATATACCGAATATCGTTTATGTTGATTATAAAGAAAATCAGTTAGAAATAAAATCGAAAAAAGGTAAAAACAACTTACTTCATGTATTAGATTATCTTCAAAATCATGATATTAATTTCGGTAAAATATTTACTGAAATGCCGACATTAAATGATGTGTTCCTTGAAATAACTGGTAAAGAATTACGAGATTAATAGGATTGAAGAGTCAAAGTCAAAATTTAATTTGCGAATTACGAAATATGCAAAAAGAGAATCATAAAAGGAGGAAGTTTTTCTATGTTTTTTCGTTTATATAAAACAAGAATAAAATGCTTGTGTAGAAATTATGAAACATTATTTTGGTCATTTGGTTTTCCTATTTTGTTATCATTATTTTTCTATATGGGATTTAACAATTTGATGAGCGGGGAGAATTTAGATACTATTCCAATAGCAGTAGTAATGAATGGTAATAGTAATGATGAATTCATAGATAGATTAACAAGTGTAGAAATATCAGATGGAAAAAAGATGTTCGATGTCAAAACTGGAAATGAAGTAGAGGCCCAGGCATTGCTAGACGATAATAAAGTTAAAGGATATATTATTTATGATGAAACACCAAATCTCTATATCAAAAAAAATGGTATTGAGCAAACAATCATAAAATCCTTTCTGGATAATTACCAGCTTTTAAGCAGTACTGCTAAAAATCTTATCACTATGAATCCAGAAAATATAAACACTGTCATGATAGATTTAATGAATTATAAAAATTATGTTGTGAATGGTGGAGAAAAAGATAAAAATCCAGATTATACAGTAATTTATTTTTATTCTTTGATTGCTTTAACCTGTCTTTTTGGATCTAATTGGGGATTTCGTGAAATGACTGATATTCAAGCAGATCAATCAGCAATAGGGGCTAGAATTAATGTTGCACCAACTCATAAATTAAAATTGCTCTTTTGTAACTTAATTGCTGCATTTACGTTACATTTTATAAGTGTATTGTTTTTATTAGCATTTTTAAATAATATTTTAAATGTACAATTTGGAAATAAAATGGGATATATAGTTTTAATTAGTTTTTTAGGGTCCATATGTGGAATTTCTTTGGGAGCAATGGTATGCGTAACAGTGAAAGCAAACGAAAAGGTAAAAAGTGCGATCCTAACAGTAGTTGGATTAGGCGGGGGTTTCTTAGCTGGAATGATGATTTTCCAAATGAAATATCTTATTGCAACAAAGGCACCGATTATTGCTTATATAAACCCAGCTAGTTTAATTACAGATGCATTCTATTGTTTATATTACTATGATGGATATGAAAAATTTTATTTAAATGCAGCTTTGTTAGGTATTTTATCCCTTGTGTTCAGTGTTATTACTTACTATTCAATTAGGAGGAGAGATTATGCAAGTATTTAAATTATATTTTAAGTTGTTAAAAAGTGTTTCTACTGCGATTATCTTATATGCAGCAGTATTTGCAGTACTAATTATTATAATCTCTTCAAACAATAGTAATCAAATACCAAAGTATGAAGAAACGAAAATAAAGACAGCATTAGTGAATTATAATGAAGACAATGAGTTAGTGAAAGATTTTATTGACTATATGAGTAGATTTTGTGAATTTAAATATCTTGGTGATGATGAAACTGATTTGGCTGATGCTCTATTTTTTAGGCAAGTGGAATATGTAATAACCATTCCATATCAATTTGGTGAAGACTTTTTGCAAGGCAAAGATGTTTCTGTAGAAAAAAAGACAGTCCCAGATGCAGCTTATGCAGCTTCTGTAGACAATGCCATAAATAATTATATGAATACTGCAAGGATGTATCTTAAAACTATACCAGATATCACCGAAGAGAAATTGGTTGATAATATTAGGAAAGACTTAAGTAATGAAGCAATTGTTTATATAGAAAATTCAAAAAACCAAGAAAAGGATTTTACATTTTATAACAATTATTATAATACTGCTTCCTATATAATGTTATCCTGTTGTTTATTAGGTGTAGGGATGATTATGTTAACTTTTCATAATATTCATATTAGACGTAGAAATATGGTTACACCAATGACACATAAGGACATGAATCTACAACTAATAGCTGGTAATTTGATTTTTGTATTAGCTTTTGATATATTTTTTATTATCTTAGGTACTTTTTTCAATCAAGATAGAAGTATAAATGGAAATGTATTATTATTTTGGGCTAACATGATTATATTTTCTATTAGTGCTTTAGGTATTAGTTACTTAGTTGCTATTCTCGTGAGTAAAAAAGAAGTAAATGAAGCATTGACTTATGTTATACCTCTTGGACTAAGTTTTATTAGTGGAGCATTTATTCCGCAGGTGTTATTAGGAGATGCAGTATTAAAACTAGCAAGTTTTACACCTACTTATTGGTTTGTAAAAGGTAATGACAAAATTGCTTTGTTAACCAATTATAATTGGTCTAATGTGAAAGAAATTGTATACTATATGCTAATTCAGATTGGATTTGCTGCAACGCTATTTTCCATAGCATTAGTTGTTAGTAAGAATAAAAGTAGAAGTGAAAGTTAATATAACAACATAAATTATACTAGAATTAAAATAATAGTTTTAGTAATGGCTATGATGTAAAAATAAACTTTTTACAAACAAATGTTTCTTTTCTTGTTGATTTATTCCTTTTGGTATGGTAGAATAATACAAACAAATGTTTGTATTATTCTATAGGAAATTAAGTATGATAATAATAAAATTATGCAAGTAATCATATATAATCAATCTCATTATGAGAATATGATATAAGCATAAATCAATCAACGGTAAAGGATAGCAGGTATGATAATCCAAGAAAACATGTCCATACAAAAAAAATTAGAGATTCTTTCTGATGCAGCAAAATATGATGTCGCCTGTACTTCCAGTGGAGTTGATCGCAACGGTACTGCTGGAGGAATTGGTAATGCTGTTGCTTGCGGAATATGTCACAGCTTTTCAGCAGATGGAAGATGCATCTCATTGTTAAAAATTTTATTTACGAATGAATGTATTTTTGATTGTAAATATTGTGTAAATCGATCTTCTAATGATATTGTGAGAGCAACTTTTTCACCAGAAGAAGTTTGTACACTTACGATGGAGTTTTATCGAAGAAATTATATAGAAGGTTTATTTTTAAGTTCTGGAGTGATAAAGACTCCTAATTACACTATGGAGTTAATGTGCCAGACATTAAGAATGTTACGTGAAATACATCATTTTAATGGTTATATTCATTGTAAAGCAGTTCCAGGAGCAGATTCATCTGTTATTGAAATGACTGGATGGTATGCAGATAGAATGAGTGTAAATTTGGAATTACCTACAACAGATGGTTTAAAAAGCTTGGCTCCACATAAAACCCGTAAAAATATATTAAGACCTATGAAGCAGATACAATTAGGTAGAAATGAATACAATGATAGACTTCCTATGAATAGTTATCAAATATCACATAGATTTGATACGAAAAAGATCGATTATATAAAGGAAGGATTCAATGAATCTGAGCAAATTCTGCAAGTAGCAGAAGGTAATTCATTCAATAATAATTATAGTATTAATAATAATAGTATTAACTCTAATGGAATTGATAGTAAAAATAATTCTATATTAACTAATAACATATATGTTCCATCTAGTCCATCCTTTGGTTTAGTAAAACCACCAAGCATCAATCGTGGTTTTGTACCAGCTGGACAAAGTACTCAAATGATAATCGGAGCTACACCAGAGAATGATTATCAAATTATCTCAGTAGCAGAAGCACTCTACCAAAAATTCGATTTAAAAAGAGTATTTTTTTCCGCTTTTATTAAAGTAAATGAAGATAGTTCATTGCCTGAAATTCCTGGTGGACCACCATTACTTAGAGAACATAGGTTATATCAAGCAGACTGGTTATTACGATTTTATGGTTTTCATGCCGCAGAATTATTATCGGAAGAAAGACCTAATTTTAATATATTATTAGATCCAAAGTGTAACTGGGCTTTAGGTAATCTTGATACATTCCCAGTGGAGATTAACAAAGCTGACTATTATACGCTACTTC
>JARBTX010000137.1 GCA_029239975.1 Anaerocolumna sp. | reverse complement strand
TACAACTACAGTACCTTTTGTAAATTTCAACAGCAACAATAGTCCATCCCCTGGTTATTCATTTGCTGGATACAAATGTGATAGTTGTAATAAAACCATAGTATTATTAAATTTCTTTTATAATACAGGCTCTAGTAGTCAGACAATAAAAAATTGGATCGTTGAAATACCAACATCCGAGTTGTATTCAGCATTTGCACCAGTATTAAATAACGCATATAACCATATAAAGAACACATCAATGATTACATATACATCAGATGGTTCTGGTCATTTTACGTTTTTTGGTGTTGAGAATGCAATGAATTATATGATTTCTAGTTTAAAAACTGCAAACTATTCTCCAATACCAACAGTTGATACCGTTTATAAAAACTATATAACTACGGTTAGTATTGGCTCAAATTGGCCTTATAATTATTTAAACATAACAAACGGTACAAAGCATTATACAATAAAGCCTGCAACACCAATCTGCGATAAAGTAGTTACCAATATTACAGCAACAAATCCATCACAAACAGTAAATCAGGGGGATAGTATTATTACTACAGCAACGGCAACTTATTTAGATGGACATACTGGAGTAGTGAATTGTACAAGTAATTACAATGAAAATCTTGGAACTCAAATCGTCACTTTGACTTACAGCGGATTAGTAGATAATGCGAAAACAACCGGAACAAAAAGTTGTTCCAGCACTGTTATAACAAAATCAAAGGATAAACCGATTGGTCTTTCAATTATACCATCTAGTAGTACTGTGTATAACGGTACAGAGCCTACTTATACGGTTAAAGTTTTATATGAAAATAATACATCAAAGGTTATTACATCAGGATATACAAAAACTGGATTTACTAGAGGTGCTGGTACAAAAAACGTTACTTTTTCCTATACAGAAAATAGTATAACAGTAAGTAATACGATAACGATTCAAGTACTAAGAAATTTAAGAGTATGTCCAAACGGCCATAGTTATGAATTAGATGATTTTGATAATGATTTTGGATGCCCTATCTGTGCTGAAACGATAAAACACATAAATGTAGCACCAGACTATATAACAATAGGGTTAGGAATGAGTTTAGACATAAACATTACTATAACTTATTTAGATGAGCATACAAGCTTAGTAAAAAGTGGATGGAGTAGTAATTATAATCCTAATGTATTAGGAAAGCAACTTGTTACAGTCTCGTATAAGGGTAAAGAAACTACCATAACTGTAAACGTTGTAAATAATATATTGTGTCCAATATGTGGAACGGAATATGCTCCGAATGACGATGGTACTGATCCCGGATGTCCGATTTGTAGTACGAAAGTTATTCGTATCGAAGCTACACCAAATAATCAAACTGTACATGTGGGTGAGGGTATACAATTGGAGGTCACGGCAACCTTTCAAGATGGTCATAAGGAAAAAGTGAATGGATGGACAAGTAATTTTAGTTCCTACAAAGTAGGAGTCCAAACGGTTATCGTAGTGTATAAAAATATTACAACAACTGTTTATGTTACAGTTGAATCAGAATCAGAAACAACGTGTCCTATTTGTGGAACAAAATATAGTATTATCGAAAATCCGAATGGTTGTCCTGTATGCTCTAAGATTGTTGATAAAATAGAAGCAAGACTTAGAAATGGTGGAACAAAAGTACAATATGGCAGTGACTTAAATCTATATGTAATCCTAGTTTATCGCGATGGTCATCGTGAGATTGCATACAATGGATGGAGTATAGAAGGATATCAGCCTAATGTTTTAGGAGAACAAACAATACTTGTAAAATATAATGATTTACTAACAAATCTAACTATAGAAGTGGTAAATACATTAAGTAAGACTGTTTGTCCGAACGGTCATGTGTATTATCTAAATGATGATGGTTCAAATCCAGGATGTCCTTATTGCACAGAAGATAATAAACAATTTCCAGATGACTATTTTGATCTCGTATATACAAGTTCTATTTTAGATGAATTATATAAAAATGATATTTATTATTTTGATGTTGGTGATTATATAACTGTCAATGTTATACCGAAATCATTTTCTGTTATACAAAAACTAATAAAAATATTTCATCTAAATGAAGCAGTTGATAAGAAGTTTAGTTACGGAGGAATGATAACATTTGGAGAATATATTTGAAAAATTAGTAGACATCTTTATTGCTATCATAATTTTCTTTTTATTACCGTTACAATATTTTAGTATACGACAAGACTCATTAACTCAACAAATAGTAGATATTAAGACAGCAAGCTTTATGGATACAGTTAGAACGCAGGGGTTTATGACTAAAAGTATGTATAATAAATACTTGGAAAGCATTGATAATTCTCATATTATTTGGGATGTTGAACTTAGTGCCAAGCATATTTGCTTAGAGCCAGAATATCGATTTAAGACTCCAGATGAAGTAATAGATGATCAAAATAGAGAGTGGAATGGAAGTAATATTTATACCTATAGGCCAGTTTATACTGACAAACCAATAGTCACAGATTCAGTTAATAATGATGGATTAACATTAAATAACGAAACCAATGAAAGTATTTTATCAAAGGCAGTAAATACTCCTGCCGATCCGAATCACATCCATACAGATGAGTGCTATGGTTTAAGATATGAGATTGATTCAGCTAATGCATGTACTGGGACACTGCATTGGACAACAGGAATGGGTATGCCTTTATATGATATGAATAATGGCTATAATACATATTTTACACCGTTTTTGAATGCTTATGTTTATGAATGTTCAAAATGTGATTTGGCTGTTATTCATTTATATTTAAGTGATTATGCTGAAATCTATTCCTTTCCATATCAGTGGACAATCGAATTAAATAAATCTGATTGGAATTATACCAGTAGTGGAGTTATTTCTATAATATCGCAAATTGTCAATGAAATTAAGCTTCAGAATATGGTCGGTAAAACACATAATATAAATGGACCACCATATTATGCTTTAACTGAAGCGGCAAATTATTTCGAAAGTAAGATGATAGAAAAAGGATATCGGGTTATTCCTGTGTCTAAATCTCCATATAAAGATCACGCTAGAGTAAGTACTTATGATAACTCATACCATAGTCAAATTGACTTTACACGGAATAATGTAATGTTAGATAGAAAAGTTGTTTATGGTGTACAAACACTATATACTTTACCACATTACAAATTAAGAGTTGGCACTCCATTATGTAATGAAATCATTAAGTCTATTGTTCCAACACATCAAGATCAAGTGATTTATAAAGGTGAACCTATTATCACATGTGCAACTGCGACTTTTCTTGATGGGTCAACAAAAGTAATTTTATGTAATTCTAGTTTTAATGTTAATAATATAGGCAGTAACCAAACAGCTATATTAAGCTATCTTGGAAAAGACTCAGCAACTACAACTAAAAATTTTACCTGTACTGTAAAAGTAAATGTGCTACCAAAAAGCAAAACTTGTATAAACGGGCATACATACAATCTTAAAAACGATGGAACAGATCCCGGTTGTCCATATTGTGATGCATGGCTCGCAAATTTAATAGTTTATCAGCCTACAGCTGGTAACTTGACTATGTACAAGGGAACATCCCTTTCTGATAATGGAGTCATTTTATTAGCGACTTATCTAAATGGTCGGATAGAATATGTAGAAAATGGTTATGTAGATAATTTAGACAAAAATTATATTGGGCAACAAACTGTTACCATAAGTTATAAAGGAAAATACACTAGTTTAAATGTACTAACTAAACGTAAACTTAAAAAATGTGATATATGTGGTAGGTACTATGAATTATTTCCAGACGATACGGATCCGGGATGTCCTTATTGTGCAGCACTCATACCTGTATTTACAGGAAATGTTCTTAAATACTTTACAATAATTGAGAAAAATGAAATACTTACAGAAGTTTACGAAGAATCAGGCATTTACTATTTTGATCAAGGTGATTATATTACTATCAAAGTTATGAATAAAAGCGATACACTAGCCACGAAATTCATAAATATATCAATGCCTAGTATACCAAAGACAAGTATACACGTAGAACAAGAGGGAATTATACGTGATGTGAAGATGAAGGAAGTAGGGGGATAATTATTGAAATTGCATCATTTTACAATATTATTTGTAATTATAGCGTTAACACTATTTATCTCTTCAGATATTAAAACAAATAACCTGGTAGCAGTTGTTAGGGAAAAAGAAATTCTAGATCAAAATTTTAATCGAGCAATTGATAATGCAGCTACCTATTTGGTAGAAGTAGAGGGAATGAATTCCTTAACGATTAATAAAGAGAAAGCAGTCAATGTCTTTTTTAATTCTATATATTCAACATTAAACATAACAGATAATCCAGAAAAGCAAACATTAATAAAAAATTATGTACCTGTTATTGTTGTGACTTGTGAAGATGGTTACTACATTTACTACACGGACGAATATATAGGTAGTGATCATTATTCTTATTTTAATAAACGCTGGTCTGAGAAGATACCATTTTATTATGAGGATAATGATTTTATCTATAGTTTCACATTAACGGATAAGTTAACTCTATATGATAAAAATGGATTGTTAGATGTAACAAAAGAAGAAACCATATTTACCATTGATTATCATGAATTATCTATAAGTAAAAAATACAAAAATTTTAGGGAGCAAAAATCAGAGCATTTTTTATTAAATGAAGAGAAGTTTAACCTTATTAGAAAGAATACAATTATATCAAGTATTGAAAATTCTCTTACATATTATTGTAATAAACATAACAATATAGCGCATCAATTTGGAATAACCTATAATTTTGCTATGCCTACTATCGATAATTCAGATTGGGTTCGATCCATTGATAATCCAAGTATTATGGTTATGTTCCAAGGTTATCCATATGGTGTAGGTGTTGGCGGAACTTATAACAGATTTGACATCGCTGGTTCGATAATTAAAAAGGGTGAAATGTATTATATCGAGCAAAAAGAATGGTATTACCTTTATCACAAAGAAGGATGCCAAGAACTTAAAAAAACAGATTCCATAGTGTTCTTAAATGAACCTTATTATTCAGTATCAGACTGTGCAAAAAAGGGAGCTTATGCTTGTAAAATATGCATTCCAAACGGGGTAAGAGTTCCTGAGTATAATCCTTAGGAATAGCATAATACTGCAAACCTTTCTTATGTTATTAAAAGGTTTGTTTGTGTAATATTTAATCGTAGATATAGTAAAAACTAATAAAATATTACAAATCATAATTCATTAATATGAAAATATTGTATTAGATTGTAAAAATTGGTATAATATTACATACAACAATAAGTCGAAATCGGCTATATAATAACTAAGTTTACATTATTGAATGGGGAGAAATCAAAAATGCAAAAAAACAAAATAATTAACAAGGGAAAAAAATTATTACTACTTATATTATTTATATCAACTATCTTTTTAACATCAGAACCTATAAATGCATCAAGTAAATATATTAAAATTGATTCATTTATAAAATTATTAGTGCAAGAAATAGGACTTAATGTTGATAAAACAGAAGAAAATCCTTATATTCATGCAGCGATAGAAGGAAAAATCGTTGAAGATGGGGACTTTAAAAATTACTCAGATTATATAACAAGGACTGATGCAGCAGTTCTCCTTAATAGAGCTGATGAATATTTACACGGCGATACTGTAGACGAAAAGCTATTAGAATTCGTTGTAAATAAACGTATTTCTGATCTTAAAAAAGTTGATAAAAGTAAAAGAGAAGCAGTTGCTAAAGTGTATGCGAAAGGCATTATTAAGGGATATAGTAACGGTTATTATATTCAAAATAGATCCTTTAAAGGAGATGGCTACATAACCACAACAGGTGCTAAAAACTTTATTAAGTTAGTTACTAACACAAAAGATAGAGCGAAGTTAAGTCCGGATGGGATGTTAATAAGAACTACTAATTTGCCTAAGAATTATAAGAAATATGAGTACATACTGGAATGTTATCCAAATAAGTTTTATGAGAAGAAGTTTGAATTTATGAATTCGGTACAATACAAAGCAGGAAGAAGAATCCCAGAACTAGAAATTTTTCCAGTAGATATTAGAAAATCGACATTTAAAACGTGGAATGAAGAATGGCCATTATCAATTGAAATGGATAAATATTTATATGACTGGACAGAGTTAGCAGAAACATATTTAAATTATATTTTTAACGTTGATTATAGAACAGTTGATGAAAATTGGGTTAAAGGTTTATCGTCTGTTTATATAAATAGTAATATAGACGAAGCTGAAAATTTACGGAGTTATTATATTAAACACTTAAAAGCTAATAAAGTTATTGTTGAAAGCTCTATTATTGCAGTAGAACCATCAACCTTATATTATGATACTGGTTATTGTATGAGAGCGTATGTACGTTATAGGATTATAGCGAAGGATATTAATGTAATGCAAAATAGGTTAATAAATGCACAATACCCAAATTTAACTAATCTAAAGAGTGGTCAATGGAGAGAGGGGATTTTCGATATTAGATTTGGTTCAAACAATGGTTATAGTGGCGACGGTTCAGATTGGGCTATTGGTAGATTAACAAGTTTTAATGATGACATTCAATAGAGGTGATATTATTGATAAAGAAAAATGGTATAAATGTTATTATCTCAATATTTTTAATTGTATATATAATTAGTAGTATTTTTATTTCTTACAGTGCCAGTGCTGGTGTTGTAGATGAGTCATCATCATCATTTACAGTTCAAAATTCTAATAAAGAGGATGTTCTTACAGTTATAATGTCAGAAGGTGTAATCACAATAGTGGCAAAATCAAAAGCTGCAACATCAGCTATTCGCTGGGAGACTATTGGAATTAATATTTCAGAAGGACCTATAGTTCCGAATACAACAACTAAAGGAAGAATAGGACCAGGACCAGTTAGTAGTGCATATGGTTTGATAGAAAAACCTTTAAAATTTGATAAAGCTTTTAGTAAAACAGATAGTGATCCGATAAATGGAATTGTTACAACTACAATAATTTTTAATGCAGAGCAAGTTAATGCAGCTTTGGGAAAAAAATTGGAGTATATAACAAAGGGCACACCTATATACCTACACGCTGTTTTCCATACATATGATTATGACTATATGACTGATAAAAAGACTACAAGGACGACTGATATAGTAAATTGGAAAGATATTATGAATGCCGAGCCATGGGGTAAGGAAGAAACATTAGATGATTTTGTAAAATACTTTAACATGAAAATAAAATTCATGCCCAAAATTGAGCATACTATGTATTATGAAACAGAAGCCAAGGTTAAGTTAAAAGATGATAAAATTCTTAAAGAAGATGATAAATTAGTTAAGTGGAAAAACGAAGAAACGGAATTGAAAGATGAAAATGGTAATGCTTATGAATTAATCGGATACTATGTAGCCAAAAAAAGTAAACCAAGAGAGATCATTGACAGTTATTATTTAAAAGATGGGTGGACACTAGATGAAATAAGGACAAGTCAAAATGAAGCCTATCAAGAAGGAACAGCCATACATATGGTTTACGCTCCACAAGAAGATGCAACACATACCTTATACTATGAGACGGAAACAAAAGCGACTTTAATAGGAAGTAAAAAGTTGACTCCTACAGATGAAAATGGAACAAAAGTTGTAAAATGGTCAAAAGAATCAAAAGAGATTCCTAAAAATAATATTACATATGAACTAATAGGATATTATGTATGCAATAAAAATAAGCCTAATGTAGTAATAAAATCACGTTTCTTAAGTGAAGGTGCTACCTTAACAGAAATACAAACCAATAAACATCAAGCTTATAAAGAGGGTACAGCAGTTCATTTAGTATACAAGTCGCCTGATGATATAGGAAATGTTGAAGATCCAACTCCAATACCAGGAGAAACCATATCGGTACCAATGAATATGCCGGAAGCAACAGGAGTAATAAGAGCAGATAATCGTGGAAGTGAAAGATTCATTGCTACAGAAGGAGTTCCAACTACAGAAAGTCTATATACAGAGGTAAAAGCAACAGGGTGGACTTTAGGATATACATTTCAAAAGCAAGTTGGTATAGAGACTTATGCAGTACCAGTTACGCGTGATTATATACTTACTTGGACAGTCGAAAATGAAGATGAGGAAGAAGAGCTTTTTACAGATACGATTCGAGTTACAAAAGTAGTCAATATCAAACGTGCTTATGGATATTGGGAAATACTAAATTTTGATTTATTTAAAATAAGTTCTGCCACAGTTAACAATTATGCTTTACCTGGTGGGACATCGTTTATGACACCGAATAGTTATTCCGGATATAATCCACCATACGCTTCTATTAATCATTCTAGTTCTAAAGATGATCATCTAATTATCCCTTACGAAATTAAAAATGGTCTTATGTTACCAGCAAAAACTATTTCCGGTAGTAGATATAAACCTTCCATACCAAATGAAGATTTTAAATCGTTAGCTAATAGTATAATTCCAGAATTAAGTGTAAAAAATGATAACTTATCATTATATGGAACAATTATAATGGATTCATCTGTAACCCTTAAGGAAGGCCCTAGATTTAACGAAAGTTATATCAATTCCGTAAGAGAGACAGGAATACAAATCTGTAATGAAAATGTATTATATAAACCCAATCAAATTATTGAAGCAACGAAAAAGAATGGAATCTATAATAGCTCAGGAGTTATCGTTTATACTGGGGTTAATGGTATTAATTCATATTTCAATGATACAATTCAAAATAATATTAATGGATTAAACAGTGTAGTGATACATACACCAGTATATTGTGAACCTGTAATAACAGCAGATAATGACAAATATGTTCAATTACTAAAACCATCACCAGTAACGCAATTGGTTTTGGAACCACAATTTTCTTATAATGATTTCGAACTAAAGATATCGAATTATGGAATGCATTCTTATAAACAGGGGTATTATACTCGTGATTTTAGTAGATCATTAAGAGACCCTGTTAACGTATCTTACATAGCCAACAGTAATGAATTACTACGCAATGAAGTCAAATTTCCTTTTGATGTTTTTATTAAAGGAACGAGCAAAGACACCTTTGTTAAAAAGAATACTTGGATAATCATAGGTCGTGACACAGTACATTTTTACTTACCTATGTGGGTGGTTGAAGGAATTTATAGGGTAGAATGTAGGTCTATTGCTGTGAATGCAGATTTTACCAAATTAGAGCTAATATCTGAGTTTAATAAGAACACAGATCTATTTAATTATGTAGCAACAAACACCTTTGATGTTGAAGTTTCAGGGAGACTTTATGGGTTATCTGTATATGATTTAACAGATTATCCTCTTTGGCAAGAAGTTTTTAGAGTTGATAAATCATTAGATTTAAAGATAAATGACCCCATTAACTTTATGAATGGAACAGATAAACCAAGCTATAGTAAAAGTTATTATTATAACTATACGGTTGGTACTAACAATCAATATGGGGTGGATACAAGAAAAAACGTGAAATATACTTTCCCATTGGTAAATGGTAGTCATCCAAAATATGAGAACATTGGTGTTCTTAAAACCGGATATGTTGTGAGATTTAAGTTAAATACCATTGGTACATTGTATTCAAGTAAAAATATGATTAAGTTTAAGCCATCTTTTTATTTTGTAGATTCTGATG
>JARBTX010000136.1 GCA_029239975.1 Anaerocolumna sp. | reverse complement strand
CGGTGAAAAAATTGACATTATTAATTGGAATGATGATCCTGCAATTCTAATTGAAAATGCCTTAAGCCCTGCAAAAGTAGTATCTGTTCACGTTGAAGAAGGTGAAAAGAGTGCTCGCGTTATCGTACCTGATTATCAATTATCATTAGCGATTGGTAAAGAAGGTCAAAATGCAAGATTAGCTGCAAGGTTAACTGGATTTAAGATTGATATTAAAAGTGAATCTCAGGTAGAAGGTTACACCGAGTAATAACAATGAAAGCTCTTGTTTACACATTGATTTGAATGCAAGTAGAAATAAAATTTGCAGGAGGGAGCAAAGATTGAGTGTAAAGAAAATTCCACAAAGACAATGTATTGGCTGCGGGGAAATGAAAAATAAAAAAGAGTTATTAAGAATTATTAAAACACCAGAGGAGGAAATCGTTATCGATACTACGGGTAAGAAGAATGGTAGAGGTGCATACATATGCAAATCAGCTGAGTGTCTTCGTAAAGCTATAAAAAGTAGAGGTCTAGAACGTTCCTTAAAGGTGAGTATTCCACATGAAGTTTATGAGGAGTTAGAAAAGGAGCTGATTGGACTTGAATTATGAGAAGGATAGTACTAATCTCAAGCCTATTGTTGAAAAAAAAGTATTTTCTTATATTGGAATAGCGGCCAAAGCAGGATATTTATCCAGTGGTGAATTCATGACAGAAAAAGCTGTTAAAGAAGGAAAAGCCAAACTGGTTATCGTAGCTTCGGATGCGTCGAATAATACGAAAAAAATGTTTACCAATATGTGTACTTACTATAAAGTGCCGATTTACTTTTTTGGTGAAAAAACACAACTTGGCCACGCAATAGGAAAAGAATTCAGAGCATCTCTGGTTCTATTAGACAAAGGCTTGGCTGACACAGTAGAAAAGCAACTGAACACAATCAACCTGGACGAAAGTATGAATGAATACTTTCAGCCATAGAAGTGGAGGTAGTAAGTATGGCAAAAATAAAAGTATATGAATTAGCAAAAGAAATAGATAAACAAAGTAAAGATATTATTAATTATCTTAAAAATCAAGGTGTAGAAGTTAAAAGCCACATGAGTAACGTGGAAGATGATCAAGTGAGTCTTGTTAAGAAGTATTTTTCCAATCAAGGTAAACCAGCCGCAGTTCAAACGACTGAAATCAAAGCAGAATCATCAAAGGATTCTCAAGTTAAGCCAGTTACTCACCAGCAAAATTCTTCAAACCAAAGATATCAAGGTCAATCAAATCAAGGGAATAGTCAAGGTAATAATGGTCAAGGGTATAGTAATCAAAACAGTTATCACCAAGGTAATAATAACCAAGGTAACTATAACAGACCTTATAACAACAATAATTCTCAAGATCAAAGACAAACAGGTCAAGGAGGACAAAATCGTCCTTCTAACTATCAAAATAACAGACCAAATAATAGACCACAGAATGGACAACAAGGACAAAGACCAATGAATGAAAATGGCCAGAATAGATCAACTCAAGGAAATTACAATCAAAACCGTCCACAGGGACAAAATCGCCCTGATGGAGCAAATAATCAATCCGGTAATAGACCATATAATAATCAATCCAATGGGCAATACAGACAGAATCGTCCATACAATCAAGATGGTCAGAACCGCCCTTATAACCAAGATGGCGGGAACAGACCAATGAACCAAGATAGACCAAACCGTCCATATAATCAAGATGGTGGAAACCGTTCTTATAATCAAGATGGTGGAAACCGTTCTTATAATCAAGACGGAGGAAATCGTTCTTATAACCAAGACGGAGGAAATCGCTCTTATAACCAAGACGGTGGCAATCGAAATAATAGCGGACAACAAGGAAGACCAAATTATGGTGACCGTCCTCAAAATGGTAACAGACCATATAATAATTCCGGTAATCAAGGTAATAGACCAGGTCAATCAGGTGGATATAACAACAACAGAAACGGCCAAACTGGCGGATATAACAATAATAGACCAGGTCAATCTGGTGGTTATAACAATAATAGACCAGGTCAACAAAGAAATAATGATGGTACTGGTGGTGGTTACCAAAATAGAGGCTATAACGGTGGCGGATTTAATAAAGATTTCGGCATGAATAAGGATGATAAAGATGCTGATGTAAGAAGAAGCCGTCCAGCTGCTAGTAAAACTGGTGACACCAAAAAATTTGATGCTCCAATTGGAATGTCAAGAAGTGATTCTGTTAACAATAGAAACAGCAGAGTAAATAAAAATGTAAAAGGTACTAAGAATAATTATGGACGTAAAGAAGTTGATGTCGATAATTTATTAGAAGAAAAGATTGTTACGAAAAAAGGACAGTTTATTAAACCAAAGCCAATTCAAGCGCCAGAAGTGAAAGAAGACGATGTAAAAACAATTACAATTCCTGAAATACTAACAATTAAAGAATTAGCAGATAAGATGAAGTTACCATCTTCTGCGTTAGTAAAAAAATTATTCTTAGCAGGTAAAATGGTTTCTATCAATCAAGAAATAACATTTGAAGAAGCGGAAGAAATTGCAATCGAATATGAAATCATTGCAGAACGCGAAGTTGTTATAAACGCAGTAGAAGAACTTCTAAAAGAAGATGAAGAGAATCCAGATGATTTAGAAAAACGTCCTCCAGTAGTATGTGTTATGGGGCATGTTGATCATGGTAAAACTTCATTATTAGATGCTATAAGAGAAGCAAATGTAACGTCTCATGAAGCTGGTGGTATCACTCAGCACATTGGTGCTTATGTTGTAGAAGTGAATGGAGAAAAGATTACGTTCCTTGACACTCCTGGACATGAAGCATTTACATCCATGCGTATGCGTGGTGCACAATCTACTGATATCGCTATCTTAGTTGTAGCTGCAGATGATGGTGTAATGCCACAAACAGTTGAAGCAATTAGTCATGCAAAAGCCGCTGGTATTCAAATCATAGTTGCAATTAATAAAATTGATAAACCAAGTGCTAATATTGAACGAGTGAAACAAGAATTAGTAGAATATGGTCTAATTGCAGAAGATTGGGGCGGTGATACTGTATTTGTTCCTGTTTCAGCTCATACAAAAGAAGGTATTGATCAATTATTAGATATGATCATATTAACTTCTGAAATGGTTGAATTAAAAGCGAATCCAAATCGTAAAGCAAGAGGTATCGTAATTGAAGCCCAACTTGATAAAGGTAGAGGTCCAGTAGCAACAGTTCTTGTTCAAAAAGGTACTCTTCATGTAGGTGATACCTTAGCAATCGGTTCATCTTATGGTAAAGTAAGAGCAATGATGGATGATAAGGGTAGACGTGTTAAAGAAGCAACTCCTTCCACTCCAGTAGAGATTCTTGGTTTAAATGAAGTACCAGATGCAGGTGAGATTGTAATGGCTACTGATAATGAAAAAGAAGCTCGTGCTATATCAGAAGCTTATATTTCACAAGGAAAAGAAAAATTATTATCAGATACAAAAGCCAAACTATCATTAGATGGTTTATTCTCACAGATTAAAGCTGGAAATATCAAAGAGTTAAATATTATCATCAAAGCTGACGTTCAAGGTTCTGTTGAAGCGATGAAGCAAAGCTTATTAAAATTAAGCAATGAAGAAGTAGCGATTCGTGTAATTCATGGTGGCGTTGGTGCAATCAATGAATCCGATGTTACTTTAGCAATTACATCTAATGCAATTATTATTGGATTTAATGTAAGACCAGATAATACAGCGAAAGAAACAGCTGATCGTGAAAAAGTTGATCTAAGATTATATCGTGTAATCTATAATGCAATCGATGATATTGAGGCTGCAATGAAAGGTATGCTCGATCCTATATTTGAAGAGAAAGTTATTGGTCATGCTGAAATTCGTCAAGTATTTAAAGCTTCTGGTCTTGGAACGATTGCTGGTTCATATGTAATGGATGGTAAGATCCAAAGAGGATGCTCTGCAAGAATCACAAGAGAAGGCAAACTTATATTTGAAGGCGCACTTGCTTCTGTAAAGAGATTTAAAGATGACGTGAAAGAAGTTGCCTCAGGATATGAATGCGGTCTTGTATTTGAGAAATTTAATGATTTACAAGAATTTGATATGGTAGAATTATATATCATGCAAGAAGTTCCAAGATAATAATTCTAAGATAAAATATGATAGAGTTACAGATACTTGTAACGATAAGTAGGTTGAGTCTGTCTCATTGATAAACTTTTAGCTAATTTATAGTAATAGTTCACTTCATATAATTATTTGCGAGAAACTATCTCGCAGATAATTAGAAGAGAATTAAATTAGAATAAAAGAAATTATGAGTATAGGCTCAAAAATCTAATATAGAAGATTAAACTTACTTCGAAAGGAAAAGAAATGAGAAAAAATAGTATTAAAAACACTAGAATTAATGGTGAAGTACAACGTGAATTAAGTACTTTAATAAGTAGAGAAATCAAAGACCCAAGAATCAATCCTATGACAAGTGTAGTTGCAGTAGATGTTGCTCCTGACTTAAAACATGCTAAAGTTTATATTAGCGTATTAGGTGATGAAGATTCCAGAAAAAATACGTTAGCAGGCTTGAGAAGCGCAGCACCTTACATGAGAAGCCAATTAGCTAGATCAATTAATTTAAGAAATACACCAGAATTAACTTTTGTTATGGATCAATCCATCGAGTATGGTGTTAATATGTCAAAATTAATTGACGAAGTAAATAAGGATCATAACCATAATGAAAATTTACAGGATACTGAAAACGAAGACGAAGATGATTTTGAAGATGAAGACGACGTGGAAGATGAAGTATTTACTGTAAAAGATGAGTATGATAACGAATAGATAAAACTAACAACGAAAAGAATCCTGGAGGGTAGGATGAGATATATTTTAGAAGAATTAAAAGAGGCAAAAACAATTGGTATAGCAGGACATGTTAGACCAGATGGGGATTGTATAGGCTCTTGTATGGCATTATATCATTATTTGAAAAATAATCTTCCTGATGAAACCATAATAGATCTGTACCTGGAAACAATCCCGGATAAACTATCAGTTGTTCCTGGTACAGATTTAATTAAACATGAGTTTCACAATGAAAGACAATATGATATTTTTATATCATTAGATAGTAGCAGTATTGATCGTTTAGGATTTGCAATGGATGCTTTTCAAAAGAGTGTTAATACCATTAATATAGATCATCACATCAGTAATACAAATTTTGCAAAGATAAATCATGTAGTTGATTACGCTAGCTCAACTTGTGAAGTGTTATATGATTTATTTGAAGATGACAAAATTGATATAACGATTGCAACTGCTTTATACCTTGGAATCATTCATGATACAGGCGTATTTAAACATTCAAATACTACGGAAAAGACCATGAATATTGCTGGAAAGTTAATATCAAAAGGTGTTCCATTTTCTAGAATGATTGATGAAACATTTTATTTAAAAAGTTATGTACAAAATCAATTATTAGGAAGATGCCTTTTAGAAAGTATATTAGTATTAGGTGGTAAGTGTATCGTATCATCTATTAATAAAAAGATGTTGGAATTCTATGATGCATCAAGTGGTGATTTAGATGGTATTATTGATCAATTAAGGGTGACGGATGGAATAGAAGTTGCTATATTTGTTTATGAAACGAATTTTCATGAATATAAAGTTAGTATGAGAGCCAATGGATTTGTTGATGTTAGAAAAGTTGCCGCGTATTTTGGCGGTGGTGGTCATATTAAGGCTGCTGGTTGCACGATGCAAGGTTCCTTACATGATGTTATCAATAACTTATTGATTCACATCGAACATCAATTAACCAATAATGGTATGGAATAGGAGTCAGCAACTTGTATAATGGAATAATAAATGTATATAAAGAAAAAGGTTATACCTCTCATGATGTAGTTGCGAAACTGAGAGGTATATTAAAGCAAAAGAAAATTGGACATACAGGTACCCTTGATCCCGATGCTACAGGAGTTTTACCAGTTTGTTTAGGAAATGGTACAAAATTATGCGATATATTAACAGATAAAGATAAAACATATGAGGCAGTACTTTTGTTAGGTGTAACCACTGATACTCAAGATATCACTGGTACTGTTCTAGATACAAAAAAGGTAAGTTCAGATTTAAAAACAATAGAAGATGTTATATTAAGTTTTATTGGTGAATATGAACAAGTACCACCGATGTATTCTGCAATAAAAGTAAACGGTAAACGTTTATATGAATTAGCTAGAGAAGGAAAAGAAGTAGAACGATCAGCTAGAAAAGTGTGGATACATAATATCCAAATAATTGAGAGTAATATAGAAAGCAATGAATATAGATTTACAGTAGATTGTTCAAAAGGAACATATATCAGGACCTTATGCCATGATATCGGATTGAAATTAGGTTGTGGCGGTTGTATGAAAAGTTTAGTTAGAACAAAGGTCGGAACCTTTACGATTGAAAATAGTTTGACATTATCAGAAATTAGCAATAAAATAACTCAAAATGGTTTAGATGAATATATCAAAAAAGTTGATGATATGTTCCCTAATTACGAAAAAGTTACTGTGGCAGAAGAGTACAGTAAATTAATATATAATGGGAATCGTTTTAGAACTATACATTTATGTGATAGTAGTTTAAAAGTTCATGATAAACTTGAAATGAAACATGATTTAGATCAAGATTCAAATAAAAATATAGATTTAAATAATAATTTAGATTTAAATAATATAGATGGTATTAATATAGTTAACGATAAATTTGTACGAGTATACGATTGGCAAAATCAATTTCTTGGTATTTATCAATATATAGAAAATGAAGATGAGTTTAAACCAATAAAGATGTTTTTGTAAATACAAAAATTAAAGTACAAATTAGATACAAATAGGAGTAGTCAAATGGAATATATAGCAGGTAAGACAGATTTTCAACTTCATAATTCCGCCGTTTCTTTAGGTAAGTTTGACGGAATACATCGTGGACATCAGCTTTTATTAAACAAATTGTTAGAGCAAAAAGAATTTGGGTTGTCAGCTGTAATGTTTACCTTTATGTTTCACCCAAATAACCTGTTTTCAGATAAAGAAATTGAATTAATATATACAGAAGAAGAAAAGAAATATATGTTAGAGCAAAGTGGATTGGATGTATTAATATCTTATCCATTTACAGAAGAGACAGCTTCGATGGAGCCTGAAACTTTTATTAGTGAAGTTCTTATCAAAAAAATTGGAGCAAAAAAAATTGTAGTAGGATCAGATTTTTGTTTTGGACATAAGAGAAAAGGCAATGTTGACTTTTTAAAAGAGAAAGCAGAACAATATGGTTATGAATTAATTGTATTTGATAAAATTATGGCAGATGATCATGTAATCAGTAGTTCATATATTAGAACTGAAATAGCAGAAGGTCACATGGAGAATACGAAAGAATTACTCGGTAGACCTTACTCTATAATTGGGCAAGTTCAACACGGCAGAAAGATTGGAAGGACCATAGGTTTTCCAACTACCAATTTATTACCACCAAGTAATAAATTATTACCACCAAATGGTGTTTATGCTTCCGTTACAACAATTGATGGAAAGAAATACACAGGGGTTACGAATGTTGGTTTTAACCCAACCGTTGGAAAAACTCCTGAAAAAAGAGTAGAAACCTTTATTTTTGATTTTGATGAAGATTTATATGGAAAAATGATAGAAGTTTCGTTATATGCGCTTGAAAGAGAAGAAGTTAAATTCAATTCTATAGATGAGTTAAAAGAGCAGATGAATAAAGATATTGTATTTGGTCGTGAGTATTTTAAAGAGCATAGTATCTAAATAGAATGCTTTAGACTGTTATTATAGTAAATGTAAAAGAGCACATGAAACGAGTTATATAAGTACTTGTGAATCTAATGTACTTGTTATCTTATGTACTTTCGAATCTTATGCACTTGTAAAACTTATATAATTGTGAAAACGTATAAAAAAAGGTGGAAAAGTAATTCCTCCTTTTTTGTGCATTGTGTTTGTTATATGAATATTTGGTAGTCAAATACAGCGACTTACTAGTGTTTGAGATAACTACTTGATAGTAATTGAAACAAAATACTTGATAGTAATTGAAACAATTATACTTGATAGTAATTGAAACAATTTTACTTGATAGTAATTGATACAGCTTACTTGCCAGTAATTAATACAGCTTATTTGATAGTAATTGTTTCAGCTAACATGCTACTTCTAGATATTCCATACTTGCTAATTATTATATTGTTTTTATAGTCATAGGTATTGTGTATTCATTAGTCGCAGGTATGTTATTATCTAAATATGAAGATTATTTTACTTTCACTATAGGTACATAGATGTCCATAACAGTATCTTGTCTAAAATGGCAACGTTCGTCGTAGTATTCGAAGTCAAGTTTAGAGTCATCATACTCATATTCACTATCTTTAAACCATTCATCAAAGATATATTTCCATGTTTCTTTGATTATCTGTGCAAAGTTATTTTGTTCAGGGTCACCTGTGGTATCAACAGGTGGGGTGGTAAATACAGCATATTCCGCTTCAGGTACTGTAACGGTAATCATATCTTCTTGCACTTTACTAAAATCATTAACGATAACCCCTAAAAGATAAGTTACGTTCCCATTATCAGAAGATGGCACACACAAACCAACTTCTCCATGTTTTGGTGGGTTTAAAATTTCATACATCTTACATTCAAGGTTTTCGCCTTCGTAATTGCTCCAAAATGATGCAATGTCTTTTGTGTAATTACTACCTGCGATATTCGTTTCAATACCATAGCCCGCTACCTTAAAAGCCGGTTTTTTTACAAAAGTAGGATTCATAATATAACCTCCGATATTAAAATTTGAATTTGTCTCTAGATAACCAACCATCCTGGCAAGATATCTAGATGGACTTAATTTGTATTCCTTTCGAAAGGCCTTTGCAAATCCACTTGGAGTTTCAAATCCATAATCACATGCGACATCAATTATTTTCATGCCTTTTCTTAATTCAGTTGCAGCTAAGGATAGCTTTCTCTTACGGACATACTCCATCAAAGTAGTACCATTGCATATCTGGAATACTCTGCAAAAATGATAAACAGAATAACCCATATAGTTTGATATACGTTCAACTGTAAGTGTTTCTTTTATATGACACTCAATATATTCAATGCATTTAATCATATCATTACTGTAATTCATGGTTAGGTCTGACCTTTCTTAAGCGGTAGTTCTATTTTATCGTAAAGGTTTAATAAAATCTGTTCCAGAATTGCTATTCTTAATGAAAAAATCTTGTAGTATGATCTTACAGATATTCTTTTAAAGCTTCATAGAGCGCCAGTACACCATTTTGTAAATCCAATTCTGACATATTAGCATATCCTAGCAGTATTGTAGGGGAAGAGTTATTCTTATCATCTCTTTGAATTTTGGAATCGCTTAGATAATGCTCACTTAAACCGTATAATTTTATACCGTTTTTTGCAGCAATATCAATTAATTCTTGTTCTAAAAGGGGGGTATTAAAATGCAATACTAAATGTAATCCTGCATTTTCGCCTTCAATCCGAATTTTATCTTTAAATACTTTTAAATACTGTATTAATATATCGTGTTTGTTTTTATATATTTTTCTCATCTTATTTAAATGACGCTCAAAATATCCATCCGAAATAAAATGAGTCATGATATTCTGGTCAACTCATGAAACTGGAGATGAATAGTAGGAAAGATGTGATTTATATAATTTAAGTA
>JARBTX010000135.1 GCA_029239975.1 Anaerocolumna sp. | reverse complement strand
TACACAGATTATTTACTTTTAAAGCTGTACTCATATATGCCACTCCTTATTCTTGATTATTAATTTCCCAGACATGGGTTTTTCTAATTTGTCCTAAACTAAGTATTACTGCTAACATAGTTACCAGTAAGATTAAACAAGGGTATATCACAAATACTTGCAATGGTTTAATGATTAAACTGATTTCGGTAGCACCCATCATTTTAAAGATACCAGAAGTAAGGAAACTACCCGCCTGATTCGCAAGAATTGTTCCAAGTATTACTGAGAAAACTAATATAATTGCAATACGAATAATCTGCCAACGCCTAATATTACTGTCTCTAAAACCTATACTCTTTAACAGAGCAACTTCTGAAATTTCTCTTGTTAATAACATTCGTACCAAAAGACTAGTGATTAAGAAATTGATCCCTAATACAATGATAATAATCATATTCTTTATGGTGTTAAATTGATCAGTAATATTACCAAGGAAACCTTTTGAAAATTCTTCGCCTGATACAATCTCATACTCTGGATATGATTTCACCAATTGGTTGATGGCAGTATCTTTATCAATGGTATCATCGTCAAATACACCAAATAGAGAATAACCATTTAGCCCTTCTATGGTTAAATCATAATCGTCAGAAAACCTTACAACACTTCCCATGTTCATCATCGCTTGAAATATGCCTGTTATGATAAATGTTTCCTTTTTGTCTCTAACTTGGCATGTAATACTATCTCCAACTTCTAAATCAAAATAATTTGTTAAACTTTCTGTTAAAGCTATTTCATTGGCTAGTTTTGGAGCGGTACCATAAAGATAGTTATAGTGATCTGTAGTATAGTTAAAAGCTTTCATCCCTAATGCACTTTTTATATCACTTTCATTTTCCCCGTATAGGGTAACCATCTGTTGAATTTCTGGATATATGGTTGTTTCATACCCAACTTCACTAATGTTATCTTTTACTTTGGAAATATTGTTAAAAAATTCATCTCTTTGATTATTTAACGCATTTTGAAAGATTTCTTCATTACTAATAACAAAATCGATCTGTCCAAATCCAAATAACTTTAATATGCTAGCATCAGATAACGTATTAATAGAATTAATTGGTATGATTATAATGGCAGTTCCTAAAATAAAAGTAATGATTAATATTGCAAATCTCTTAAAACCATTTAGTAAATCACTTAAACTCATAAATACTGGTGTACTAAGAAATGTGAATTTGTGAAGATTTATTCTACCAGCACTGCTAAATCTCTCACCTGTTTTTCCTTGTCTAATGGCATCAATAACCGATAATCGGTTAATCTTTCTAGTACATAGATAACAGAATAATATGGTAATACAAATAATGAAGCATACACTTAATAACGCAATTATCTGATTTACTCCTGTAATTTTTATCATGATATGATTTGATATACTTAGTAATAAAAATTTTGAAAATGGTATACTAGCTAAGAAGCCAAAAAAACCACCAGAAATTGCCAAACATAAATATTTCACTAAATAGACCTTCTTAATACCTAAATTCCGAATCCCAATTGCTTTCATAATACCTATTTCTTTAAAGTCTTCATATATAGTAAACGTTATCGTAAATCTAAGAATTAAAAATGCAATAAAAATCAAGAAAATACTTACGATTAGCATAATCGCTGTGATTACAGTATCCATAATGTAAGTAAATGTCACAGTACTTGAATTAACAATAGAAACCGTAGGAATTGACTTCTTCCCAAAATCTTTTTCCACATCATCATAGGAAAAACCAGATTCTTTTGTAATTGACCAAAATTTCATGCACACTAAATCCGGCTGGTTTATAAATTCGTTGTAATCCCCATCACTAATTAGAACCCTTTTTAAGCTCATTAAAGAGGAGCCAAGCATTGCATCTTTAATATAATACTTAATTGTAAAATCCTTCTTATATCCACTTATATCAAGTGTTATTTTATCTCCAATTCTAAGTTTGGTCTGTTCCTTCATAGAAATTGGGATTGCAATTTCTCCTGTTTGTAAGGTAAAAAACTCATTGTCTTGATTAAAAACCAAATTGTTATCCTGCGGTAACTTACCTAATACTAAAGTTGCATCATAATCTAGTTCCCCTAAACTCTCTGGAATTAATACGTTCTTTGTAAGAAAGTAAATATAGGTTTCTTCATTTAAACCTTTCACTAGCTCACTTGTATCCGCCCATTCTCTTATCTGTTTATCTTGATTTTCATTGGCATAGGTAAATATCATATTGTCTGCAACTTTTGATTCCTTTTTAAAGGTATCCAGTGCAGTTATGGTAGTGTATAACATATTAACGCTTCCGGCAATTAACATACTTGCTACGAAGAGGAATATAAACAAGATTACATTCATGGCTTTTTTTCTTTTTAAATCTTTTTTCAGTATCTTAAAAAACATTCCGTTTTCCTTCCCTTCCACTCTTGATGAGATGATTATAAAGGATTAATTATTAAATAATCCTTAAATTGAGAAAGAAAATTTTTTATTACCAATTTTATTATAATTTTTTTATTCAATAAAACCTCTTGACAAAGATAGCCAATATATGTATAATAACATATGTTATATAACACTTGTTATTTAAAGGAGTAAATTATGCCACCTAAAATCAAAATAACAAAAGAAGATATTTTGAAAATAACTTTTCAAATGACAAAAGAAAAAGGGTTTGATTCTATTAACGCCAGGAGTATTGCAGATGCCTTAGGTTGTTCTACACAACCTATTTTTCGAATTTATGCTAATATGGCAGATTTAAAACAAGATTTATATGAATACATTAATATATATTTTGAAAATTACCTAACTTCATATAAAAAGGACACCAAACCATTCCTAACTATGGGCCTTGCTTACATTGATTTTGCTAAAAATGAGAGAAATCTGTTCCGTTTGTTATGTTTATCGGATAACTTAAATATGACATCGTTTGCTCAACTTGTAAGTCCAAGTGATCATAGTTTTGTTATGAAAGATATACCAAATGATAATAAGATAAACGAAGAGAAAATGCAGGATTTATTTATGAATATCTGGCTTTATACACATGGTATTGCAACTATGTTATCAACCAATCAAATAGATATACCAGAAGATGAAATTAAGAAACTACTGACAAATGCATTTAAAGCATTTTCCACTTTATAAGAAAAGGAGTAATATCATGTCAAAAGAAAGAAATACAATTACAAAATCTATAATATTTTCAATATTTTTAGGTGTCCTATTAACTTTTTTAGTATCATTTGCTGCTGCAACAGCAATAATTATGAAATTGGATGATAATGGAGTAATGTTAGTACAAGCTATTGCTTATCTAATAATGGCTATATTTGTGACATTTTACATGACAAGGGGACAAAGATCTCTTACTATGTACGGTTTTAAAAAGATTGATTTAGCAAAATCAAAAGATACACTTTATTATATTCCGTTACTAATTATCGCACTCATTCAACCTATATTAGGTGGGATTAATACGAATAAAACCATTTTAGAAGTTCTATTAATTTTAATCTTTACGTTATTAGTTGGATATACAGAAGAAACCATTTTCCGTGGTATTATCAGAGTAAAATTACAGGTTAAAAGTTCATCTTTTTATATTGTATTTTCATCCATATTCTTTGGAATCTTACATATGGCGAACGCCTTAAACGGAGAGTTAATCGGTGTTATCATGCAAGTTATCAATGCATTTTTAATTGGTATTATACTAGCTTTATTAATCACAGTATCAGATAATATTATTCCTTTGGTACTCTTTCATTTTCTATACGATTTTCTTGCTATTATGACAAATGATGTTAGTACTGAAAAAGAACTTTTTATAATCATTGTCCTTAATGTATTTTATACTCTTTATGGCGTATTTTTGTATATTGTATTAAAAAGACGTTCTTATGGAAAAATTGAATCTAATAAACTGATTAACAACGTTTAATCTTAACATGTCCAAATAAAGATTCTAAGTAGTTTAGGAGTTCATTATATGAAACGTATAAAAAAACTAATTTATTCATTTATTATATCTTTATCCTTAGTAACTATATCGCCTGTCTCAATTGCTGGATATCATAATGGAACAGTCATTGAAGTGCAGGCAAAATCTCAAACTGTTTATGTAACACCAACAGGTAAAAAATACCATAAGAAAAAATGTGGTAATGGTACCTATACAAAATCTACTTTGGATAAAGCAAAAAAAGCTGGATTAACACCTTGTAAGAAATGTTATGGTAAATAGCTAAAAGTTTGAGTAATTTACCGCATCATTTTAAAATCAATTCTAATAAACATTTTTTTATTAGGTAATAAATATTCTTTACGGACAATCACTTTGTAATTTATTGTTTTTAAACATTCCACAAGTAGTTCTTCATGAACATCTGTATGTATACTGGATAAGTCTTGAAATGCTTGTTGGTATGGCGATGATGAAACAAATTCTTGATCTATGTTTTTTTGTATAACACATGAAATAACTTTAGGTAAAGTTTGTTTCATGTGTTTTATTAATGTTTCAACACCTATATATTCAATTAGAAGGTTTGCTATAATTAATTCTGACTTTGGGAGTTTAGTATTGATATCCATTAAATCAATAGCTTTCAATTCAAGGCATGATGCAAGAATTGGAAATCGATTTTTGCAAATTTCTAAATACGCTTTATTAATATCAATTCCATAAACTTTATCATGTTTTTCTGGATTAATATATTCTAAGCCATTACCACCTGCTATTCCTAAAATGGTAATGGTTTTAACAGGATACTGATTTATCTGGTTTTGCATAATTTTATTTAACGTTTGTAACTGCATAATATCCTGTAGTTTCATATGTTCTTCGTAATCGGATAATGATATTTTTTCCCAAGGGTTCGTCATAACTTCTCCTTTCAGAGATTATTTCTTATCTTCTTCTTTTAGAAAGTCATATAATATATTTCCATTTTTATCACGTATCTCAGATACTAGTCCTAAATCAACACGATTCTCCATCTGCGTTTCTGTTCCATTGCTTATTAAATACTGGAATGTCTCAACATTAAATCGATAAGTTAATCCATACTTATCTGTTATCAAGGCATAAATCAGAAATTTATCCTTTACAGACACCATAATCCTATCTTTTTCCTTTATTACAATGTGGTCATGTTTTATTTCTGCTGCATCTATTGTTTCTTGTTTTATTATATTACCATTTAACTCTTGGATTATCGTAATACTAGTAACAGCATTATCACTGACCGTATTAAAATCAAAATTTATATCACCATCAAATGTAATTGTATTTGATGAATACGAAGAAGTTCCCCCGAACCCTCCTGAAATTCCTAATAAAAATTTTTCTCTTAGACTAAAATACTCTTCGATGGTTTCTGTTTTTTTCGTTCCACTATAATCTAAAATAGCTTTCATATTAAAATCATGAAAAACATTCATCTTAAAAGTTCCAGTATAGTTTGTATTCTTACGCGTCAGTGGAATAATTTCATCTCCTATTGCTATAAAAGCTTCTAATCCATCACTAAATTCTTTTGGAGTAATACTTACTTCGATTGGCACCATAAGTTTTTCTGAATCAAATGTACCAAAGGTTACATTATAACTATCTAAGATGCTAGCTTGCTTTTTTAACTTTTCGTCTACATTGTTATATATATTATTTATATTTTGATTGAACATACTCTGGCTATTAATATATTGCTGATAATGATTATTCACCGTATTCTCTAAGTATTTAATTTTTGCTAATGTGTATAAGTTTAAAATCACTAAAGCAATAATTATTATATATAGTTTATTTTTATTCATTGATTCTCCCCTATCTTTCTTGGTAATACAAAATTTATAGGATATGTTGTTATTGGAATATATTCCTATGTATCATTATACATAATATGGAATTATGTTTCAATCAAAAGCTACATATCGATAAAATAAGTAAACTACTTTTGGGTTTGAAAAGCATAAAAAACAAGAAAAAACGAGTATAATATCATCCTACTCCTGCACACTTAAGAGTGGAATAACTTTTATACTCGTATAGTTTCTTAATTGCTTACTTTTCATTGCTTACTTTTAATTTTTACTTTTTATTGCTTTTTTTGTTTTCTATTATTGTCTTTTTTTTATTGCTTTCTTTTTATTGCTTTCTTAATCTATTAATTTACTCCCCTTCACGTAATCGTTCCACAATACTTTGCTTTTTCGCACTATAATAAGCAATGTATGGAACAATGATAGCAATTATAATAAATATCGGCATGACCGCTAGATAAGGTATTACCGTAAAATGATATACAAAGTATGCCGCTATATTATTAAAGGCACGTACCACCAACACAGAAAGCAATGAACCTATAATAAAACTGATAATTCCCGTAAACCCAATGTAATACATTCCTTCATATAAAAGCATTCTTTTTAATTGTGAATTTGTAAGTCCAATACTTTGTAACATAGCAAATTCACGTCTTCTTGTAATTACACTGGTTAACATAGTATTTATAAAATTAAGTATTCCAATGAAACCAATAACAAAACTTAAAGCACCACCAATGATACTAAACGTACTTGTTAAAGAATTAAATTCATCTCGTAAATTTTCTTTGGATTCAAAATCTGTATTAGGATCAATTTTTGTAGTATAATTCTCTAGTAAGTTTTGTATATCTGCCTCTTTCTTATCATCAACCAGAAAACTAGCCGCAAACAGTTTCGCTTGATTATCATACTTAAGTACTTCATCTAATGGCAATACAGTTGTTAATGCATTTATAGGAAAATTACGGATTGTCATACTTAACGGAATGTCTACGACTGCCATAACTTCATAGGTACGTTTTATGTCATTTTCCCAATAGTAACTTACGATAGAACCATCTGCATCTTTAACAGCAACTTGTGTAGAGTCTGGCCCGCGAAAGGATAACTCCACCAAATCCCCTGGTCTATAATAGCTTAAATTTGCATCCATTAATGGAGCAACAAGAATATAGTTACCCGTTCTAAATTTCTCCAGATCAAACTTACCATCTAACACCTCTAATTTATTTAATAGAAAATCATCATAGGCATATCTTCTTTCATCAATTGGTGTATTTTTCTCTAAAGTGCTTTGTATTACGGGCAAATTTGTGTATGGCCCTTCATAAACATCTAATTTATCATTCTCATATAATTCCTTAAAACGGGTGAGTCCTTTATCTGATAACGTATGACTCATATAGTCTGTTACATACATCTTACTTGTATTTTCTATTCCTTCTTGCTGACTCATAAATTGATAAAAATCATCTGGTAATTTTTTATCAATCGTATTTGCATTAAAATTTAATAATGAAACGGAACAGATCGTAAAGTCACCCGTAAGCATATTTTCTAAATACTGATCAAGACTAAAACTTTTAGAAAATGTAACTACTTCTGTTAGTAAGATAATACTTAAGGATAAAGACAAAATAACAATACTAGTTTTCTTCTTATTCCTAGCCATATTGGACAAAGCCATTCTAGATATTTTCGCCCCACCAGTAGTTTGTTTCTTTTTCCTTCTTCCTATCTTTACATCAGCATATTTGGTAGCTTCAATAGGTGAAACACTTCCAGCTATTTTACTTGGTTTTCTACAACTTATAATTACTGTTATAAATGTAAATGCTGCACCAAATAAAAATATAAGTGCATTTGGACGAATCTTAAAATTCGTAGACTGAAGACCAGTTGCTAAATTAAGAAATATTGGCATCATGACATTGCCAACGAAAAAGCCAAGTATAAGACCAATTGGTATACCAATACAAGACAATAATAGCACTTGTCTTATGACCAATCTTCTGATTTGCTTTTTCGTTGCACCAACAGTTTTTAATAATCCAAAAAAACGAATATCTTTCATGATAGAGATTTGAAAAATATTATAGATGATTAGATACCCCGTAAGCATCATTACCAAAAATGCGACTACAATAATCATGGTACTAACAAAATCTAAATCTTGACTTTGTTCTGTCATATAACCCCAGTTGATACCATAACGAATATTTTTTGTTGAATAACCACTTTCTTCAATAATTTTTATAACATTAGGTTCAATATTTCTTGAATTTTTAAATACTATACTTCCTTGGATGAGTCCAATTGCAAGAGAATTTTCTTTACTTGCTTTTACAAAATCTTCTTCCGTATACCCTTGTGATATTTTATCTAAATATGCTTTTGATAAGTAAACTTGACTAGCACCAATTACTGGATCCCCTTCATACCATCCTGATACGGTAAACGTTTCATTATATTCTTTCCCCATAAATGGATAACTTAGAGTTATCTTCACACCTACTTTATGGGGTACATTTAACATGTCCATTACAATCGTATCTACTACTATCTCATCTTCTTTTGTCGGTAAATTCCCTTTTTCCAGTTTAGTAAATCCAAAATCTAAATCATGTGGTTTCGTATAACGAATTTCTGTCTGCCGTTTGATTAATTCTTTATTGGTTGCAACACCAATAATAATATTATAGCTACTATCTTTTACCAAGGGATGAGATGAAATTTTTTGATATTCTTCCATTGTAACATCCTTAAGGCCTGCATGAGCTGTGGTTCCAATCTGTCTCATGGTTTGCTCTTCCGATATTTGAATCATACCAATTCCAATGGATAATAACGCGGTAAATAGTAGCGCTGTTAGTGATATCGCAATACAAGCAAATATATTTCGCATTCGATTGGTTTTTATACTGCGATAAGATAATTTTCGTACTATCTTTTGATTATTGTTCTTCATATTGACCTCCATGCTGCCGAAACACTGCTATTTTCAGCGTCAGCACATCCTAGATTATAGCTACCTTTTTCCAATTATCTTTCCGTCTTCAATATGTATAATACGATCGCTTAATCCTGCTAACGCTTCATTATGGGTTATCATAATTATGGTTTGATTAAACTTCTTACCAGTAGTTTTTAATAATCCGATAACTTCTTGAGATGTTTTGGAATCTAAATTTCCAGTTGGTTCATCCGCTAAGATAATAGCTGGTTTTGCTGCTAAGGCTCTTGCTATTGCAACTCGTTGTTGTTGACCGCCTGATAATTGATTTGGCATATTATACTTTTTATCTTCAATACCCAATGTTTTAATTATTTTTTCTACGTATTCTGAATCTACACTATTACCATCTAGTTCTATTGGTAATACAATATTTTCATATACATTAAGAATCGGTACTAAATTATAGTTTTGAAAAACAAAGCCAATATTTCTTCTTCGAAATATAGTTAATTCGTTTTCATTAAAGGTAGATAGATTACGGTCACCAACAAATACACTTCCAGCTGTTGCATAATCTAGACCACCTAGCATATGTAACAAAGTTGATTTACCACTGCCTGATGTACCTACAATCGCAACAAATTCTCCTTCTTCAACGGAAAGATTCACTCCATCAAGTGCTTTCACTTGATTTGGTTCTAAACCATAATATTTTTTTAAATCCTTTGCAACTAAAATGCTCATGTCTACCTCCTAGACTAATCGTCTGATGATCTCATTTCATGAATGAATTTATGTTGTGTTATCTTTATATCTGATGTTATCTATTGTTTGGTGTTAACTAATTATCTGACAACTTCAATTGTTTAGCGCTATCTAATTATTTGAACTTCTCAATTGCGTAGCGCTATCTAATTATTTGAACTTCTCAATTGCCTAGCGCTATCTAATCATTTTAACTTCTCAATTGCGTAGCGCTATCTAAT
>JARBTX010000134.1 GCA_029239975.1 Anaerocolumna sp. | reverse complement strand
TGTGTCTATGGCTAATAACATAACAAAAGAAGATTTTCTTTCAAAGCTAACAGAATTGTTATCGCAAATTGTGAAATGGTTATTAAAAAGTTTGTTAGCATTAGTAGTAGGTTTTAATACCATTCAAGGCTTAATATTACCAGTGGCAGATCACATTAAAAAATCAACGTTATTAAAAGCTGCTGGTGCCATACCCGGGGTAGGGGATGTTCTTGGTACAGTCACAGAAAGTGTAATTGGAGCAGGTATTTTATTAAAAAATGCAATCGGAGTTGCAGGTGTAGTAGTTATTATTATCGTATGTGCAATACCAGTACTAAAACTTACTGTCACAACATTAATCTATCGGGTAAGTAGTGCTGCGGTTCAGCCAATATCGGACAAGCGGATGCTAAATTGTGTTGTAGCTTCCGCAGAAGCTTCCACTTTATTGCTGCAGACTATATTAGTGGGTGGGGTATTGTTTTTACTAACCATCACAATAATTGCTGCATCAACTACATAGTAATTACGAAAGTTTAAATTTATCGAATTTATCATACAATTTTTACGAATTTTCTAGCTTCAGTTGCCCTTACGGGCAAGATTCAGCTATAAATTGTAAAAATGTATGATAAATAATAATATCTTTGATGTTTCGTAATCACCTAGGTAAAAATCAGGAAAGGGGGAGTAGAATGGCTGAAATTTATAGTTGGGTAAAAAACATAATCATATTTTTAATACTCACCACTATAATTACTAATCTTTTAGGAAAAAGTTCATATAAAAAGTACATTGATTTAGTGATAGGAATCATTCTAGTACTTCTCGTTGTGTCTCCTTTGTTAAAGATCTTTCAATTAGAAGAAACACTGGATTATTTTTTTTCTTCGAATAGTCTATTAGCAGATGCAGAGGATATTAGCGGAAAACTAGAAGATATGGAAGAAGTACAAATGTCTACCATTGTGAATGGATATGAAGAAGAAATAAGCAGGCAAGTAGGGAATTTACTTGCTAGTGAAAACTTAGAGATTATTGATGTAACTGTAACGGTAGACGAAGATGAGAATAGTCAAACATTTGGAAGTTTAAAAACAATGGATATTACAGCCAAATATACCAAAGATGAAACAAAAGTAGATACAAATAAAATAGATCCAATCACTATTGATAAGGTAGAAATTGGAGATAACAAAAAGGAAACAACAGGTTTACAAAGAAATTATTTAACTCCTGATGAAATTAATGCAAAAAACCTGTTGTCGGACTTCTATAATATGAACCCTGATAATATAAATATTAGTATACAGGAACATTAAGTTCCTGTCGTACATGTATAGGAGAAAATATGGAAAAAGAAAAGGAAAAGAAAAAGCTCAGTATTAAGGAAATTGGGCCTCAGAAGCTCGTAATACTGTTGATGATAGGCGTTTTGCTTGTATTATCGTTTCCTGATATACTTTCGTTAAACAATTCTTCGAAAGATAAGACGAAAAGCAATGTACCAAAAGTCGAAAATAAATCTGCAGTAACAGATGATAGCAGCGGCTTAGATACTTATACTAAGTCACTTGAAGAACGATTAACGAAGGTTTTAACTAAAGTAGAAGGAATCGGTTCAGTGGAAGTTATGATTACCTTAAAGGGTTCTAAGGAGCAAATCATACTAAAGGATGAACCATATACACAAGAGAGCATGAACGAAACAGATGGGGAGGGCGGAAACAGAGAAAACAGTAGCATAGAAAAGCAAGAGAGTACTGTTATAGTTGATAGCAATGATGGTAAAAGCGTTCCTTATGTTATAAAAGAATTGGAACCAGAGGTAGAAGGCATCGTAGTAATAGCCGAAGGCGGAGATAATGTCGAAGTAATGACAGAAATTATGGATGCCGTACAGGTATTATTTAACGTACCTGCACATAAAGTTAAAGTAATGAAAATGAATAAATAAATGCAATATAAAGGAGGACAGTATGAAAAATATATTTAAGAAAAATCAAATTATTATCACAGCTCTTGCTATTATGATAGCAATTGCAGGGTATCTGAATTTTTCTGGAAGGAACAATGAGGATAAAAATGCGGATTTCGAAAGCGGTGAAGTATTAGATTATGAATCTACAATCGACGATAATATTTTAGAATCCGACGCATTTGACTTAACAGATGATGGTATTGCTGACGAAGCTAACATAGATACTGAAGATACTGATGTGGCAGATGAGGTAGCAGCCAGTGACGAAGATGCAATAGTAGTTGATGAAGATACTGTAGATTCAGAAGATGTAGCAAATGAAGATGCTGATTCTTCTGAAGAAGTAGCTCAGCTTGATGTATCTGATACAGGTGAAGTAGTTGTTGATAAAGAAGAAGCTAAAGATGATAAAGATGATAAAGATGCAAAAGCTGAAGATTCAAAAGAAGATGAAGAAACTAGTACTCCTGGTGAAGCAATCCTAGTAAGTACAACAATTGAACCAAATTTCTTTGCTTCTGCTAAATTAGCACGCGAACAGAAAAGATCACAAAATAAAGAATTATTAGTGGAATTATTAGATAATGAAAGTATTTCCGAAAAAGAAAGAGATACCGTAGTGAATGAAATCATTAAATTAACTGCAGATGTAGAAAAAGAAAATGCAACAGAAACATTATTGGAAGCAAAAGGATTTAGTGATGCAATCGTTGATATCTCTGATGGTAAGGTTGATGTAATCATTAATGCAGCTTCTGTTACAGAACAAGATATTGCAAAAGTAGAAGATATCGTTAAGAGAAAGACAGGAGCAAAATCAACTGATATCTTTATTAATCCAGTAGTGGTTGAAGAATAATGTTTGATTGTATCCTATTAGTATGGAACATATAATGCATAATAAAACGTATTAAATTTACATAGCTGTTGTGCCAGAATGGTACAACAGCTATTTTATTGAAGGAATTTAGTAGTTAAAAGTGGTAATAATAATAGAATAAGCCTAAGCTTCAAATATAAAAATATGTATAAAATGGTTTGCAATTAATAGCAAGTCTGATATAATAGCATTATAAGTAACAATTTTTGGGCACAGGAGAAACGTGAATGTGTAATATAGGAGGTAAAAATCGTGGTTAAAGAACAAGATAATAGAAATACTTATCAAATACATGCAGAAAGTAATATTGGAGAAGTTCAAATCGCAGATGAAGTAGTTGCTACTATTGCTGGTTTAGCTGCTACAGAAGTACAAGGTGTTGCTGCAATGTCTAGCAATATTACCAACGAACTAGTTAGTAAACTAGGAATGAAAAATTTATCAAAAGGTGTTAAAATTGAAGTAAATTCAGACTCTGTAGCCGTTGACTTATCTCTTACATTAGAATATGGATATAGTATTCCAAATACATCAAAACAGGTTCAAGAGAAAGTAAAAACTGCAATTGAAAATATGACAGGATTAACTGTTTCTGAAGTTAACATTAGAATATCAGGTGTTAACATAGAAAGAAGTAAATAACTAAAAATCAATAGTGTCTGATTCGATGCAACCCTTAGATAATTACTATTTAAGGGTTGTTTATGTGTTAATAATATAAAGAAGCTGCATACTCTAAGAATAAGTATCTTAGGATGCATCAGGAGGAAAATAAAATGACTAGAAGAGAAATAAGAGAGCATCTATTTCGTATGCTTTTTCGTAAGGACTTCCACGATGAAACAGAAATGAATGAACAAATCGATTTATACTTTGATTCTTTAGAAGAACCAAAAGATAAAGATTTAGAATATTTAAAAAATCGTTTCCAAAAGATTATCGAAAAATTATCTGAAATCGATGAAATTCTAGCAGAAGCATCCAGCGGTTGGAAAATTAGTCGTTTGGGTAAGGTAGATTTAACCATTATGCGCCTTGCTATATTTGAAATTAAATTCGATGAAGATATTCCTACAAAAGTTGCAATTAATGAAGCAGTTGAAATTGCTAAAATATTTGGTGGAGATTCATCAGGTTCATTTGTTAATGGGGTACTTGCTAAGTTAGCTTAACTTAAGGGGGCTTAGGATGAGTAATGTTTATTCTGTAACACAAGTTAATCTATATATTAAAAATATGTTTATTAGAGACTATACACTCAATAGTATTTATATGAAGGGTGAGGTCTCTAATTGTAAATACCATACATCAGGTCATATTTACTTTACTTTAAAGGACGATGGAGGCCAAATGGCTTGTGTTATGTTTGCCGGTCAAAGAAATGGTCTAAAATTTCAATTAAAGGAAGGTCAAAGTGTTATTGCACTTGGTTCCATTAATGTTTATGAACGAGATGGCAAGTATCAACTTTATGCTAAAGAAATCGTCCTAGATGGATCTGGTGTTTTATATCAACAATATGAACAATTAAAAGGTAGATTAGAATTAGAAGGTTTGTTTGATGCAGCACATAAAAAACCGATTCCTATGAACCCTAAAAAAGTTGGAATCGTAACGGCTAGAACTGGTGCAGCCCTACAAGATATTATTAATATATCTACAAGACGAAATCCATATGTTCAGTTAATTTTATTTCCTGCAAAAGTTCAGGGTGAGGGAGCAGCAGAAACTGTTGTACAAGGAATTAAGAAACTAGATCAATTAGGAGTCGATACAATAATAATAGGTAGGGGTGGAGGTTCCATAGAAGATCTATGGGCCTTTAACGAAGAGATTGTGGCAAGGGCAATTTTTAGTTGCAATACTCCGATTATATCAGCAGTTGGTCATGAAACAGATGTTACAATCGCTGATTTTGTCTCAGACTTAAGAGCTCCTACACCTTCTGCAGCAGCAGAACTTGCAATACGAGATTTTCGTACATTACTAACTGAGATAAAAAGTTACAATATAACTTTGAATCGATTAATGCAAAGAAAAATTACCATGAAACGTAGTGATTTAGCAAGAATTTCTATGAGATTAGACTACGCCAATCCGATTTATCAGATAAGACAAAAACGCCAACATTTACTCGACTTGGAACAAGAACTATCTAGACTAATGAATCAATCTGTGGTAAGAAAAAGACATGTTCTTGATTTATATATAGAAAAGCTAGAAGGTTTATCACCATTAAAAAAATTAAATAAAGGGTATGCCTTAGTAGTAAATGGTCAGGATAAGGTTGTAAATCGTATAAGTAAGGTAGGCATCGGAGAACAAATTCGTATTTGCGTTACGGATGGTGATGTAATGGCAAAAGTAGAGGAATTGATAGAGAAGGAGAGAAGTTAATGAAAAAAAATGAAGCCGTCGAAACTTCTAGGGATACACTAGTTAATGAAAAATCTCTGGAAAGTTCCTTTGAAGAAATAAGTGATATTATTAGTAGACTTGAACAAGATGATATAAGTCTAGAAGATTCTTTTAAGTTATATCAAGAAGGTATAAAGTTATTACAACATTGCAATAACTCTATTGATAAAGTAGAAAAGCAATTAATAATATTGGGAGAAAAAAATGAGTCTGACGAACTTTAATAGTGAACAGGAAATAAGGGTTGGTTATATTGAAGAGGTTATAAAAAAGTATTTACCAAACGCGGAAGGTCATCAAGAGATAATCTTTAAAGCGATGAATTATAGCATTTTGGCAGGTGGTAAAAGACTTCGTCCTATGTTAATGTTAGAAACCTATAAATTATTTGATGGTAAAGATATAACGTGTATTGAGCCATTTATGGCTGCAATTGAAATGATTCATACGTATTCCTTAGTCCATGATGACCTTCCAGCAATGGATAATGATGAATTTAGAAGAGGCAGAAAAACCACTCATGTCGTTTTTGGAGAAGCGTTCGGTATATTAGCTGGGGATGCTCTCCTTAACTATGCTTTTGAAACAGCTCTTACAGCAACTACAAAAATGGGTGATAAGGAACTAAAAAATGCCGTGAAAGCGCTTGAGATTCTTTCTAAGAAAGCAGGTGTTTACGGCATGATTGGTGGTCAGGTTATAGATATAATAGGTGTTAAAGCAATTGATAGTACAGATATTAAACAAGTTAGTGGCAACATAGATAAAATAAATGTAGATATAAATGATGATATTGATAAGCTTGCATTAGATAGATTAAACTCAATATATAAACTAAAAACTAGTGCATTAATAGAAGCTTCCATGATGATTGGGGCTATTATGGCAGGTGCTAGTGAGACTGAGATTTTAGTAATAGAACAAATGGCATCCAATATTGGATTGGCTTTTCAGATACAAGATGATATCCTAGATGTTACTTCAACTACTGAAGTTTTAGGAAAAACAGTATTAAGTGATGAAAGAAATGAAAAAGTTACTTATGTAACGATAATGGGAATAGAACATGCGAAAAACCAAGTTAATAACTTATCACAAAAGGGATTAGGTGGGTTTGAGCAGTTAAATAGAAAAAATGACTTTTTAAATGAATTGATTATTAAGTTAATAACAAGGGAAAAGTAACTATATAAGTAAAGAATGAAGGTGAAGTCTTGGCACAGATTCTCGATGAGATAAATAAGGCTAATGATATTAAAAATATTAGTCCATCCGATTATAAAAAATTATCACAAGAAATTAGACATTTCTTAGTGCGAAATATAAGTAAAACAGGAGGCCATCTGGCTTCTAATTTAGGAACAGTAGAGCTTACGATGGCACTACATCTATTTATGGATTTTCCAAAAGATAAATTGGTATGGGATGTAGGACATCAAGCTTATACCCATAAATTACTAACAGGTCGTAAAAATGACTTTGGTACTCTAAGGACATTTGAAGGATTAAGTGGCTTCCCTAAGAAAAAGGAAAGTGATTGTGATTGTTTTGATACGGGTCATAGTTCTACTTCTATTTCTGCAGCTATGGGATTGGTAAAAGCGAGAGACTTATCCGGTGATAATTATAAAGTCACAGCAGTTATAGGTGATGGAGCATTATCTGGTGGTATGGCTTTTGAAGCGCTTAATAATGCTGCAAGATTAAATTCTAATTTAATGATTATTTTAAATGATAATAATATGTCAATCTCAGAAAATGTTGGGGGTATGGCTAATTATTTAGGTAAACTTAGAACAGATACCATATACAATAATATGAAAAGTGGAATTGAGAGAGCTTTAAATAAAGTTCCTGGTATAGGTTCAAAAATTATGGACAAATTACGAAAATCCAAGGACTCTATTAAAAGATTAGTGATACCTGGAATGTTATTTGAAGACATGGGTGTTACTTATATTGGACCTATCGATGGTCATAATATCAATCAATTATTAACCGCATTTCAAAGTGCATCAAAAGTAAAAGAAGCAGTTTTAGTACATGTGGTTACAAAAAAGGGACGCGGATATAAACCTGCAGAATTAGATCCAAGTCAATACCATGGTGTAGAATCCTTTGATATTAAAACAGGTAAAAATATTACAGAAAAAAAAGGTATTACTTACACAGAATGTTTTTCAGATTCTCTAGTAGACATTGCATCTCAAAATGAAAAGGTAGTAGCTATTACTGCGGCTATGCCTAGTGGTACAGGGTTAACTAAATTTATGAAAAACTACCCAGAACGATTTTTTGATGTGGGAATAGCAGAAGAACATGCAGTTACCTTTGCAGCTGGATTAGCAGCAGGCGGATTAAGACCAGTGGTTGCTATCTATTCTACCTTTATGCAAAGAGCATATGATCAATTGTTACATGATGTTTGTATCAGTAGATTACCAGTGGTTTTTGCAATAGACCGAGCAGGATTTGTTGGAAGTGATGGTGAAACTCATCAAGGAATTTTTGATATCTCCTATTTTTCACATATGCCTTCTATGACTTTGATGGCACCAAAGAACAGATTTGAATTATCAGAAATGTTAAATTATGCAGTTCAATTTGATGGACCTATTGCAGTTCGTTATCCAAGGGGAAGAGCATACGAAGGTCTTTCTGAGTTTAAAACACCGATTGAATATGGCAAAAGTGAAGTATTATTTGATATAGATGAAATAAATACTACTGAGAATAATTCAGAGAATAATATAGTTTTATTAGCAGTAGGTAGTATGGTTGAGACATCAGTTGGAGTGTATGAAAAATTACTCCAGGATGGAATGAAAGTATCTCTAGTAAGTGTTCGTTTTATTTCCCCAATGGATGAAGAATTATTGCATAAGTTGGCAAAGAGTTATACTATGTGGATAACATTGGAAGAAAATGTGAAGGCTGGTGGATATGGTGAAAAAATTTCCAGTTTTATTATGGAGCATAAATATAATCATATCAAACAATTAACCATAGCAGTACCAAATCAATTCATTGAACAAGGTGAAGTATCACAATTAAAAGAAAAGTTTGGATTAGATTCAGAAACAATCTATAAAAAGATAACAGAGTTTATTTCGTAGATAGCCTTGTGTGAAATACAAAATAACAATTTATTGAAAAGTTAGTTGTACACACGACAAATTTGCAATGTTACGCAGATTTGTGAAGTATTGATAATATGGAGATGGTTTGAAAAAGAATGATGTTACACACTTTGAATTATTCTACTAATTCACATTGTTAATCTATATTACAAATTTGTAAAGTTTTTAGACAGAATGGAGCGGTTATTTGAAAGAACGTTTAGATGTATTATTAGTGAAAAGAAATCTAGTAGAATCCAGAGAAAAGGCCAAAGCAATCATAATGTCTGGGTGCGTCTATGTAGATGGACAAAGAGAAGATAAAGCAGGTAGTACTTTCATAGAGTCTGCTGAAATAGAAGTAAAAGGTGTTACCAGTAAATATGTGAGCCGTGGTGGTTTTAAATTAGAAAAAGCGGTAGAACAATATGGTGTTGCTTTAGATGGTAAAGTATGCATGGATGTTGGTTCATCTACTGGTGGGTTTACAGATTGTATGCTTCAAAATGGTGCAATAAAAGTTTACGCTGTTGATGTTGGAACCAACCAACTAGCTTGGAAGTTACGACAAGATGAGCGTGTAATTTCTATGGAAAAAACGAATATCAGGTATGTAGAATTAGAGCACATAGGTGAACAAATGGACTTTATTTCTATTGATGTTGCTTTTATTTCATTAACTAAGGTATTAATTACAGTGAAAAACTTATTAAAACTTCATGGAGAAATCGTATGCTTAATTAAGCCACAATTTGAAGCAGGTCGTGAAAAGGTTGGCAAAAAAGGTGTGGTAAGAGAACAAAGTGTTCATATTGAAGTAATTCAAAAAATAGTTACTTATGCAGTTAGCATAGGTTTTCGAGTTTTAAATTTAGATTATTCACCAATTAAAGGTCCAGAGGGTAATATTGAATATTTATTACATATTCGTAAAAGTGATGATATTATTCAAAATGAGGATGAGAAAATTGAATTAACAATTACCGAATGTAATAATTATGTAGAGAATGAAAACCTTAAAAATTTGCCTGAAAGTATTGATAGAATCGTATCGGCAGCACATAATACATTAAACTTGTAAAACTATAGATTATGTGATAAAATGACCGTATATGTTGTATAAATAAACATAACAGTGTAATTATTAGGAGCTCTGAATGAATAAATTTTGTGTAATTACAAATCGGGATAAAGATGACAATTTAGAGATTACAACAAACATAGTAAACTACATGAAACAAAAACAAAAAGATTGTATTCTTTTAGACGGTCAAGATCCTGTTATAAGCAATAATCATTATACAGATGCTAGTGTTATACCAGATGATACAGAATGTGCGATTGTATTAGGTGGAGATGGTACAATCATACAAGCAGCACATGACTTAGCTGGAAAGAACATTCCTATTCTAGGTATAAATCTAGGTACGTTAGGTTTTTTAGCAGAAACTGAAAAGCAAAATGTAACCCATGCATTAGATGCTCTTTATCAAG
>JARBTX010000032.1 GCA_029239975.1 Anaerocolumna sp. | reverse complement strand
TTATTGACAAAGAGAGTACAAGTATGTTAGAATATGAACTCGTAAGACATTTGAGTTCTTTTGAAAAAGATGTCTTAGATTTATATTTAAATGATTATACTTATTTACAAATAGCTGATAAATTAAAGAAGGAGCCAAAATCAATTGATAATGCCCTTCAACGAATTAAGCTAAAATTAAATAAGGTGTTAAAGCAATTATAATGTTTTATAATATCATTTAACATTGCCCCCGTAGCTCAGTCGGTAGAGCGTTACCTTGGTAAGGTAAAGGTCTCGGGTTCAAGTCCCGTCGGGAGCTTATCAAAGGTTATAGTAATAATTATAAATAATAATTAAGCACTCAGGAATGAGTGTTTTTTTAATGTTTGGGTACTTGTAACATAATCCTTAATTGTTACTAACTTGCCAGTAATAAATACTATTTTTCATGCATACGTTTTTATATATTAAGCTTCATCTGCTATTCAATGATGCCTTATTAAAAAATAAATGAGGTAAGTCTATGAATAAAGTTCAAAAGGTATTAATCTTAATAATTATACTTATCATGACATTTACTTTTGTATCATGTAAAAGAAATAGTTCAACTCAAAATGAAAAGAGAATGAAATCCACCAGTCTAGCTACTACCGAAACTATTACTTCTAATAATACCACTACTACTCAACCTACATACACAATTGGTTGGTCTGTTTATAATAATTCTTTTGAATTTTTTAAAAAAATGACAGATGGTGTACTATCTAAAGCAAGCGAACTTGGTATGGATGTTATTATACATGATCAAAAAAGTGACCCTACAGAAATGATTGTAGGTGTAACAGATCTAATCAATCAAGGTATTAATGCTCTAGTGATTTCACCAATAAATCCTGACGGAATGATTTTTATTACAGACTTAGCTAAGGAAAAGAATATTTCTGTTGTTGTGGTGGATATTGGTACAGGTGGCGCTGATGTCAACGCTTTTGTGATAAATGATAACTTTGGCGGTGGAGTTTTAGCAGGAGAATATGCTTTAGAATTAATAAATAAACATTCCTTAACAAGTAAAAATGCTGCTATTATAAAGGTAGAAGAAACCGCAAAATATGCGAGACAACGTGGTGAAGGTTTTAAAAGAATAATGCAGGATAATGGATATACCATTGTAGCTGAAGAAAGTGCTAATTCGGAGCAATCTCAAGGATACGAAGTAATGAAGAGTATACTCGCTTCCTATGGAGATGATTTAGCTGTAGTTTTTAGTGAAAATGATAGAATGGCGTTAGGTGCTGCTCAGGCAATTGAAGAAGCAGGAAAAACAGGGCAAATTATGTTAATTGGATTTGATGGCGACCCTGCTGCAATCAGTGCAATTAAAGAAGGTTTAATGCAAGGTACTGTAGCTCAAAAACCTTTTGAAATGGGCGAATTAGGAACAGAATTAGCTTATATGGCTCTTCAAGGTAAACCAATTATTTATGGGGATCCAGAAGAAAAATCTTTTAGTGTTGAAGTTTATCTAATTGATGATACTGGAGAACCAAGAATCTATGTGAGGTAATATAATTACAGACTATTGCAATTTAATTAAACATACTAATTCTAGTATAACTTATTAATTTGCAATAGTCCGTTTTGTTTCTATTATACATTTTCATTTGTATTATGTTTATGATACATTATTTCTCTCAGATTATTAAAAAGATCTTATTTTTATCATTTTATATATATCTAATATTTTTCATTCTATATTTCGTACTATATTTCGTACTATATTTCGTTCTATATTTCGTTCTATATTTTGTACTATATTTTGTACTATATTTACTATATTTTTACTTCGTTTTTTTCTGCTCAAGTGCATCTATGATGGTCTGGTCAATTTGCCATCCATCATTCTTACCATCTGCATTTTCCTTAAGTTTCTCTAAATATATTAATACTGCTATCCTACTCTTGTTTCCATAGACTCCATCTACAGTAAGTGGAATAAAACTTTCACCAGAAAGTACACTATTTAGTTTTTCCTGCATCCACTTGATATCGTTTTTAGACGATGACTTTGTTATGGTTTTTGTTGGTATACTAGAAGCATTTGCTATATATTTTACACCTGTGTAATCACATATCCCCTTACATATTTCAACCCCAGATTCCTTCCAGAACTTTTCATTAGCCATAAGTTTCGTTGCTTCTCTCTCGTTTGTCATAAATGCTACTTCAACCAGGATTGCACCTTTAACACCTAAACTATTGCAATTACACATCGCTAATGATTTTTTATTTACACCACGATTTTTTTGGGTTGTTCCTTTTAGTAAATATTTTAGTACCGTACTAGCAAGCTTTTCTGATTTTCCTGGATATTTATCATGTATATAAATACCTACTCCTTCAGCACTATTAAATGTTTTTCCATCTCCATATGCATTAAAATGTATGGATACAGAATAATCACATTTTTCTTTTTTTATGGTAGATTGACGCTCTGTTAAGGAAGTATCTTTATCATTAGAAGCATTTTTATCATTCCATCCAGTACGTATTGTACTAAAACCGCATTTTTTAAGTTCTTGTTCTAAATAATAAGCAACTCCTACATTCGCATAATGTTCTCTATACTGCTCACCTTTTTTAATATCTATCTTACCATCACCATCTATATCTATAGCATACGGCATGGGTGGTGTTCTTTTTCCCGCAGTATTCGAACCATGTCCAGCATCTACTGCTATTTTCATATTAATCAACCTTTCTTTTTTATTTTCTAAATCATTTCCATTCAAGAGTATATAATAGAAACTTTTAGATTACTTTTAATATATTCATTTTTCTTTTTTATTCTACAAACTCATAAAATGAATTGTACCTTTATTTTGTTATATTCATATTAGAATAATGCTAGCAATAATTTATATAATAGAATATAATAAATGATAACTTTTAGATATTCATGAAAGATTATATGTAAAGATAAATAAACTTTACAAATTAGTTAGTTCAGCCACCAATTTCGCGGTGTTTAGACAGAATGGAGGATTGATATGGATAGTATAATGAATAAACAGATTCAGCGAATGAAAAAAGAAGAAGATAAACTCTTAAATCAGAAAGAGATACCTTTTATAAAAACGAAAGTAACTCCAATTGTAGATAAAATACAAGAAAAAATACCTGTAAAATTAAAAGATACGCTTGAGGTAGTATTTTATAAAAGTTTTCAAATTGTGTTTGAAAAAGGTACTTCATATATAGAGAAAACCTACAAAAAGGACGATATACTTCTAGAGTTTGATTTAAATAATTATGCATTGGATAAAAAATTCAGTACAAAATTCGTTAAAAAACTGGATAAACAATCAAATCAATCTAAGTTATTGAATTCATCAATTTCAGTTATAGAAGGTGGTGTCTTAGGTTTTTTAGGAGTTGGATTACCTGACATACCAGTGTTTATTGGTTTAATTGTTAAAACAATTTATGAAATAGCCTTAAGTTATGGATATGACTATAATAAACCAGAAGAAAAAGCATATGTATTACAATTAATCTGTGCTTCCATGACAAAAGGTGATATCCAAAAAGGATTTAATGATTCCTTAGATAGCTTAGCAGGTAATATTGATAAAGATGTTGTAACAGAAGTTGATTTAGAAGCACTTATGAAAACTACATCTAAAGTTTTATCTGAATCTTTATTAACTGCAAAATTTATTCAAGGTATTCCTATCGTTGGATCCGTTGGTGGTATTATTAATTACAATATAATTAATAAAGTTAGCAAATATAGTAGTTTAAAGTATAAGAAAAGATATCTTTTAAAAAAATCAAATGAATAAAAATAACAAACTAAGTTTATTATAATCAATATAACTATAAAGAAAACCAATAGGAAGAGAATATAACTTCCTATTGGTTTCTGTTCATTTTATTTCCTTATAACCAGTTTCCATTCTTTTAATAAGCCAAAATGCAATCAACATGATACTACCAAGTATGACATCCATAGAACCCTCCATCTACTCAATACGAGTTATTGGAATTATCTGTAAAGTAAAATGCTAAGGCAACTCACTTCACCTCATTAGAAGTATTACCGATGGATGTAATTTAAAACATACTTTTTTTAATTTAATACGCATTTAACTATATTGTAAAAATTGATTCATAATTTTAAAATTTATTAATAAAAATAAAAGTTAACTAATTCATTCTTTGTCTTACAATCTCATAGGATAAGATTCCCATAGCAACAGAAGCATTTAAGGAATCGATATTACCGAACATAGGAATTTTAGCAACATAATCACATTTTTCCTTTATAAGTCTTCCAACACCTTCTCCTTCACTTCCAATTACCAAACCAATCGGACCTTTTAGATTAACCTTGTACATGGTTTCGCCATCCATATCTGCACAAACAAACCATAGACCTTTTTCTTTCAATTCTTCCATTGTTGTAGCTAAGTTCGTAACCTTAGCAACTGGTGTATAATTGATTGCTCCAGCTGACGTTTTTGCTACTGTCGCTGTAAGTCCAACAGCTCTTCTTTTTGGAATAATGATTCCATGGGCCCCTGCTTGATTTGCTGTTCTAATAATAGCACCAAGATTATGTGGATCTTCTATACTGTCTAATAATATAATAAAAGGTGGTTCACCCTTTTCTTTCGCAGCATTTAAAATATCATCAACTTCAGCATATTCATATGCAGCTGCATATGCAATAACACCTTGATGTTTTCCAGTCTCAGAAATTTGGTCTAGTCTTTCTTTTTTTACAAAAGTGATAATGGTATCACCTTTTCTAGCTTCCCTAGTAATAGACTTAATAGGACCATCTTGGCATCCATCTAATACAAAAAGCCTGTCTATTGTTTTGCCTGAACGGAAGGCTTCTAATACCGCATTGCGGCCTTCAATTGTAAATTCTTCGTATCTCATAATTTCCTCCATGCGGGTATTCTAATTAAAATATTGTTATTTATTTTCTATTTCTATAAAAGTATTTATAATTGCTCCTACTATTATATATTTAGCCCTAATTTAATTAATTCAACTACTCTATCTAATTGATTATCTAAATATAAATATCCAATTAACGCTTCTAAACCTGTTGCTGTTCTATATTCAGTCATACTAGCATTTTTTGCAGATGTAAATGATTTTGCATTTCGTCCTCTTTTATAAACTGCAAGCTCATCTTCCGTTAGTTTCTCTTCAATTTTATGAAATAATTCCATTTGGGCAGGAGCTTTCACTAAGTTACTAACACTTTTATGAAGTTTGTTAACAGGAGCGTTACCACGCTCTACAATCATGGTACGGATGATTAAATCATATACTCCATCACCAATAAATGCAAGTGTTAATGGGGAATATGACTTAATATCCGTATCAGGTAGATTCATTTCCTTCTTAAGATACTTGATTAGTTCAATTTTTTCAGGGCCAAGATTGTCTATGCTCTTTTCCATCTTACTCCTTCTCTCGTATCTTCTAAGATTATACCTTTTTCTATCAAAAGATTTCTTATTTCATCTGCTTTAGCAAAATCTTTGTTTTTTCTTGCATCTTGTCTATCTTGAATTAATTTATCAATTTCTTCATCTAATAATTCTTCTTTTTTCACTGCTTTGATTCCTAGAATGTCACTTAATAATATAATACGACCTAATACTTTAGTTATTAATTCCTTTGAATTATCAGAAGATACTTTGGAGTTTGCAACCTTTACTATTTCAAATATGGCTGTAATAGCATCTGCAGTATTAAAATCATCATCCATTGCATTGTCAAACTTTTCGTTTAATTCATTAATTTCATTAACAATATTAATCTCTTCCGCAGCCATTTCCTTATCTGATGCAGCTTCTAAAAGATGATTTAAGTTATAGGTTGCTGTTTGAATACGATCTAAACCATTCTTAGAAGCTTCCATTAAATCTCTACTAAAATTAATTTGACTTCTATAGTGAGCACTTAACATAAAGAAACGTAATACTTCTAACGAATATTTTTCACTAATTTCTCTTACTGTAAAGAAATTACCTTCTGATTTAGACATTTTCTTATTATCAATATTAACGAATGCATTATGCATCCAATATCTTGCAAATTCCTTATCATTACAAGCTTCACTTTGTGCAATCTCATTTTCATGATGTGGAAATACTAGATCTTCCCCACCTGCATGAATATCAATTTGTTCTCCTAAATAACGTTTGCTCATTACAGAACATTCAATATGCCAGCCTGGTCGTCCATCACTCCATGGCGAAGTCCAATATGGTTCACCTTCTTTTTTTGGTTTCCACAATACAAAGTCCATTGGATCTTCTTTTTCTTCATTAATTGCTATTCTTGTACCTGCTTCTAAATCGTCAATATTTTTCTTTGATAATTTTCCATATTCTTTAAAGCTTCTGGTTCTAAAATACACATGACCATTTTTGGCATAAGCATGACCTTTATCAATTAATGTTGTAATCATATCAATCATACCATCTATTTCTTCAGTAGCCTTAGGATTTGTTGTTGCTGGCTTAACATTGAGTCCTTCCAGATCTTTACGAAATTCTTCAATATATCGCTCTGATATTTCAGTCGCTGTTACACCCTCATCATTTGCTTTTTTGATAATTTTATCATCCACATCAGTAAAATTAGATACAAAATTAACTTCGTATCCTTTGTATTCAAAATATCTCCTTACCATATCAAAAACGATAACTGGTCTTGCATTACCTATATGGATATAGTTATAAACAGTAGGTCCGCATACATACATGCGTACTTTTCCCTCTTCTAATGGTATAAATTCTTCTTTTTTCTTAGAAAGTGTATTATAGATTTTCATTTTTTTCCTCATTTCTGTGCTGCCATTATCAATCACTAGTTTGTGGCGCAACACATACACAAACTTTGTCGTTACTTATTTCTAACAAATATATCAATTCATTTATTAGTCTCGTTTATTAGTCTCATTTATTAATCTTAATAATAATCTCATTTATTGGTTTTATATAAATCTCAATAATAATTTCATTTATTAATTTCATTATTATTGTCATTGTTTAGTTTCTTTTCTTCAATCTTTTGTAACCTTTCACAGACCTGCTTTAATTCTTGTGTTAAACGAACATTTTCTTGTTGCAAACGAATTAAATCATTGTATACAGGATCTGGTAAATGTACTTGATCCATATCTTCTCGTGGTATCTTAACGTTATCTCTTTTTACTACACGACCTGGAACACCAACTACAGTGGAATTAGGTGGAATCTCTGAAAGAACCACTGAACCAGCTCCGATTTTTGAATTCTCTCCAACACTAAAGGATCCAAGTATTTTAGCACCAGCACTTATCATAACATTATTACCAATGGTTGGATGTCGTTTACCAGTTTCTTTACCAGTTCCACCTAGTGTTACACCTTGATATAAGGTAACATTGTCGCCAACGATTGCAGTCTCTCCAATAACAACTCCATGACCATGATCAATAAATAAACCTTTTCCTATGGTTGCACCTGGATGTATTTCGATACCTGTTTTACGTACAGTTCTTTGCGAATACCATCTGGCTAACAAATAGTGTTTCTTTTGATATAGCTTATGTGCAATACGATATCTTATAATGGCTTTAAAACTTGGGTATAAAAACACTTCGAATGGTGTTTTTATAGCTGGGTCTCGTTCTTTTATAATCTGCATCTCATCTTTAATATATCCGATTATTCCCATGTTTACTTACCTCCATCACAAAAAAAACTTCGTCTCAAAATAAGAGACGAAGTAATCCGCGGTTCCACTCTAATTTGTAACGAATTAAATATAAATCATTACAATCTTTTAACAGGTAACGGCTGTACCGGACTTAAGCTAAACTTATAAAGTCTCACTTAGTCAGCTCCCAGATGCACTTCGTTTATATTTAGGTAAAGAATGCTTTCAGCCGGTGACATTCTATCTCTGATGCCATTACATAAACTACTTTTCTGTTCTTCGCTTTTTATCAATTATGTATTATACATATTCTATTCATTATTTTTCTTTTTGTCAACATGAATAGATATTCTATTTTATTTTTTAAATTATCTTTAAATTTTTTACTATAAAATCGAATATTTATACAAACAAAACTTCTTTACACTAGCCAAAGCTGCCATTATTATAAAAGAAGATGTACATAATGAATACAGATTTAACTTATTACACAATCAATGCAATTAAAAAATCTATCAACTCTTGCTGTAACTATCATAAAAAAGTATCATAATTAGAGATCACAAAAAATCGTCTATTCGTATAAGGCGATTTTTTGTGCTTCACGATAATCATTATATAAACTAAACCAGCTTCTTTGTAATTTGTATCTTTTTAAACTACATCATTAATAAATACATTATGGTACATGTTAATTTTTTTAATCTTTTCATTCATATATTCCTTATCCCCAAGGCATATCACATCGAAATCACTTGAATCAAGTTTACCGAAAAATAATTTTGTTAAATCAGAAATATCTGCAGAAATTTCTGGTGTTTGATCTGTTTTCATTGTAACACATCCATTATTCGAAAAATTCAAGGTATATACCCCATTGTTCTCTTCAATGATTGGATCTATTACTTTAACAACAAGGGATATATTATCTTTGGCTGTTACATTTTGAATAAATGAATCCCAATGTATAATTCTTGCCATAATGGCTGGAGAATTCAAAGATGCTTTAATCTCTTTTGATCTTTCTACTTGATTAACAGTAAGTCCATAAGATGCTATAATTTTCATTACGATTTCTTCATCTTTGGGAGCATACAAACATTCAGTGATATATATACTACTTTCTGCCATATAAGAAACATATCCAATTAATTCATTACCTTTATAGATAAGTTCTACTTCACCGCTAGTACTCATCATTTCATGGATTAACCGTTTGTAATATTGAGCATTACGTTTCACGAAAACATCGTAGTTTTCTGACAATATTTTATTACTAAAAGAAACCAATTCATCTATTCTTTCCGTATCTTCATTCCCTAATAGAATAATAGAAATCTTATCTTCATAGTTTTTAGTTTCAGAATTATCTTCAGATTTTCCAATTATTTCTCTAATGTTTTGATTCCATTTCTCTTGATTATATACAATACGAAAGCCAAAAGGAAGATAGATAGATTCCTTTGCTGGCATTAAGTAAGTGAATGGCATATTTTGTTTATACATTTGGTTTATAGCCGTTTCAAGAAGAGTTTTCATTAGACCTTTTCTACGGTCATCTTCCCTAGTTGCCACACCAACAATATAATTTGTTACTATATTTTTTCCTTGTACCATAAGCTCATAAGGATTTAGATGTAACATTGAACTTATAACATTTTCCTTGTACATAGATAAAATCTGATTATCCACTACTTTCCATCTAAAATAAAAGTCAGTATATTCCTTTGTATCTCCAAAGCACATCTGCCACAAGGAATAAACATCCTCCTTTATAGAATCCAAGTCTTTACCTATTATTTGTATTTCATCTAATGTATGATATAACTGATATTCCATATTAACCTCCACGTTACCAGAACCTAAGAATCTGGGTGTCAGAATACATTTTACAAAGTAAATTAAAATCTATCTGCTTTATAAAACTTAACTTACCACTTTTACTCCTAGTATTTTGGACAACCAGAACAACCACTACAACTACTACAGCCTTTTTCACCACCCGCAGTTGATACTCTATCATCATAATTATAATTATCTATAGTAGCTAATAAACATATTGCATTTGCTGAAATTCCAAGTCCTTCTCCGGTAAAACCTAAACCTTCCTCTGTTGTTGCTTTTATATTTACTTGATCCACATGTATCCCTAGTGTTGTTGCTATATTTACTCTCATCTCCTTTATATATGGAGCCATTTTTGGTTTTTGCGCTATAATTGTTGCATCTATATTCTCAATAAAATAAAGTTTTTCTTCTAATAGAACTTTTACTTTCTTAAGCAGTTCAAGACTTGAGATACCTTTATAAGTATCATCATTATCTGGAAAATGTGTTCCAATATCTCCAAGTGCTGCTGCTCCTAATAAAGCATCCATGACTGCATGTAATAAAACGTCTGCATCAGAATGTCCTAATAACCCTAATTCATATGGAATGTTCACTCCACCTATAATTAATGCTCTGCCTTCAACAAGGCGATGCACATCATACCCTGATCCAATTCTCATAGTTATACCTTTCTATTCAATGATATAATCTTTATTATACATTGTTAAATTTATTTATAAACTCATAGCGAGTTAAGTTCATTATATACTTATTATTATATATTATCTAGTTACTTAACTGATAATTTTTTCTTAAAAGACAATACAGAAAAAAAGATTGTCAAAAGACAATCTTTTTTAATAGCGAAGGACGGATTTGAACCGCCGACACCGCGGGTATGAACCGCGTGCTCTAGCCAACTGAGCTACTTCGCCATATTCAATTATACTATTAGCAGAATACAATAATATTATTCAAATCATATTCTGTTAATGGGACCTATAGGGCTCGAACCTATGACCCTCTGCTTGTAAGGCAGATGCTCTCCCAGCTGAGCTAAGATCCCATCTTGCACTGCTTTTCAACAGGTACTTTATTATTATATTTACGAACAGTATTTTTGTCAAGCACTTTTTAATTCTTTCTAGAAAAAGGAACCACTTCTGTTATATGAAATCTAACAGAAATGGTTCTTTCTTAACATATATTATAATTTAAAGAAATCCATTTGTTTATCTAGGTTTTCGGCAGTTAATGCTAATTCTAGTGCATCCTTACCTACAACATCACTATTCGTACTAACTTGTTTTGCATGTTCAAGAAGGCCTTCTGAAGTTGCTAATATTTCTTCTGCTCCTGCTGATTGTTCTTCTGTAATCGCAGCTACATTTGTTGCGACATGATCGACTTTTTGTATCTTTTCAATCATATCATTTACTAGACTATTGGTATCTTTTACAGTGGAGTAGATTGTATCAAAGGTATTACTTGCTGTACCTATTAATTTAGTACTTGAATTAATACTGTCAACACTTTCCTTTGTTTTTATTACTGTAGCCCCAACTAGTCCACTTATATTATTAATTAATTCAGATATGTTATTAACAGCTCCTGCACTAGTTTCAGCTAATTTTCGTATCTCATCTGCAACAACTGCAAATCCTCTCCCAGCATCCCCAGCTCTTGCAGCTTCAATTGCTGCATTTAAGGATAATAAATTCGTTTCAGATGCGATTTCACCGATTAAATTAATAATTTCATTAATCTTTACAGTTGATTCACCAACTTCTTCAACAACACTCTCTAAGGAGTTCACTGAAGTTTCAACTTGTTTCATAGCTTGATTAATTTCAAGCATATCTTTACGACCTTGTTCTGATACCGTTACGGTTTCGTTCATTTTCTTACTTGCATCTTTTCCAGTTTGACTGGTTTCATTTACAATTAAAGCTAATGTTGTTGCATTTTCAGCAACTTCACTTACCGATCTAGCAAGTTCATCTACTGTAGTATTTAATTCTTCCATGGAAGAATATTGTACATTGGCAGAATCACGTAAATTCTCTGCAACATTACTACTATTTTCTGCTTGTTCACTTAACTTGGATGACATAGTTCCAACGGTAGTTATTAATCCACGCATCGTTTCAATAAACTTTTGCATATTTCTGCTAATAATAGCAATTTCGTCACTACCTTTTGCAGCAACATTTACTGAAAAATCACCTTCTGTTATCTGTTCAATAGCATGGTTTAATTTTTTTATTGGTTTTATAATAATATGAATGGACCTTTCAATCAGTAATACTAAGAATAGGATAGAAGCAATGGCAATCATATTCACTAATAATTGTAATTTATTTAAGGATTCTAATACTTCTGACGTAGGAGCATAGGATGCTAACACCCAATTGGTATTATCGATATTTTCTAAAAATGCCATATAACTTTCATTCTTATCTTTAATCTTAAAAATATCCTTATTATCCGCCGTTAGTTGTTTTAAAATACCAGCTAAGATAGGATTATCACTATTTTCATCAAGCTTTAATGCTATTAATTTCTCGTCTTTGTGTGCAATAATGGTATTCGTATTTTTATCAATTAAAAATACAGTTCCATTTTTAAATAATTTCATTTCAGCAACCATTTTAGAAATATCTTTTAGATAGAGATCTACTGCTGCCACTCTTGTAATGGAATCATTGGATTGTAACTTTGTTGATGCACTAAATATAAATTCTCCTGTATTAGCATCTACATACGTTGCTCCAAATGCAAAAGATTCGTTATTCATACCTTCCTTAAACCAATCTCTGTCAGTTACAATAAAGTCTGCTGGCGGTACAAAATCAAAAGCGTTTATTAATTGTTGATCACTAGTTCCAATATAAACTCCTAATGGATAGCTATCATTTTTGTTCATAGTTGAAGCAAGATATTCTAACTGTTCTTCACTAGTGAAATCAACTGTATCTAACGTATTTTTAATTTCATTGAGAGAAGAAATAATTTCCTGAGACCAAGTCTCAATCTGATTTGCATTGGCATTGGATATCGATTTTATTACTTGATCACCATAATTTAATATGATCTTTTTTGATGCTTGAAACGTGATTGTTAACAATAAAATGATTGACACCATAATGACTGGCAAAACACTAACAATTAATTTTGTTTTGGTATTAAAAATGCCCGTTTTGTTTTTTTCCTTACTATCCTTCTTCTTTTCCATGAGCCTTACCTTCCACGTTTTATTATATCTAGGCAACTACAAAACATAAAATAAAGTTATAAAGTATCACAATTGCCTAATAATTTATCACTTAGTAAATAACTAAGTGTAGTTAACAATCAACATTCTAAGATAAGACATGATAATAGTCAAGACAAATTTCTACATAATCTTACAAATTTCTTTCTTCCTATTTTTAATACATTTTCATCTTCAATAAGGACTAAATCAATATCAAGTATTTTTTCACCATTTAACTGTACACCGCCTTGTTTTACAAGCCTTCGAAACTCACTACCAGATGAAATCAATTGATTTTTTATAAGTAGTGGAATAACACCTTGTAATGTTTCAACCTCTTCTGGAATTTGAATTTCATCCATATTTTCTGGGATAGCACCTTCGCGAAAGACTTTATTGAAATAATCAAGTGCTTTTATAGTATCTTCTTTACTGTGATATAAATCAGTTATAATTTCAGCAAGTTGTAATTTTATATCTTTTGGATTACAGCCATTCTCTAATTCTGCTTTCAATTTATTGATATAGTCAGGATGTACATCCGTTGCTAATTCAAAGTATTTAATAATAAAATTATCCGGTATTTCCATTACTTTTTTAAACATTACTTCTGCTGGTTCGCTAACCCCAATATAGTTGCCAAGACTTTTACTCATTTTTTGAATTCCATCTAAACCTTCTAAAATAGGCATAAACAATGCTACCTGTTGTTCTAATCCTGCACTTTTTTGCATTGTTCTACCCATTAGAATATTAAAGGTTTGGTCTGTTCCGCCAAGTTCTAAATCAGCTTGAATTTCTATTGAATCGTATCCTTGCATAATAGGGTAAAAGAATTCATGTACTCCAATTGCTTCTCCATTTTTGTAACGATTCGAAAAGTCATCTCTTTCTAACATCCTTGCTACTGTTGTTTTAGAAGCTAACTTTAATACATCTTCAAAATTTAATTTAGCTAACCACTCACTATTAAAACGAATATCAGTCTTATCCTTATCAATTATTTTAAATATTTGGTTTGTATATGTGGTTGCATTTTCTAGAACCTGTTCGTTAGTTAATGGTTTTCGTGTTTTCGATTTACCGGTAGGATCCCCAATCTTTCCTGTAAAGTCACCAATAATGATCACTGCCCTATGGCCTAAATCCTGCATTTGTTTAATCTTTCTAAGGACAACTGCATGACCTAAATGAATATCAGGTGCACTTGGATCAAGCCCTAATTTAATGATAAGTGGTCTCATTTCATTTGCTGCTTTTTCTAGCTTATTTCTTAATTCATCTTCATGAATTAATTCTGCAGCTCCTTTTTTAATGATTTTGATTTGTTCTTCTACGGAAAACATAGTTTAACTCCTTCTTTTCTCAATATTATAATTTACGAAAAGCTGAACGAAGGTCTATCTCTGTAACTACCTGCGAGTGCAATCTTTTTGTGCTTTTATTGTGGAATTTAGTATCAGATACAATAAAAAAATCCCGTCCCTCTAAGAATAGAGGGCGGGATATTATCTCGCGTTACCACCTCATATTTATTAACTGCTCACACAGTTAACCTCTTCGAGTACTCATGCTTTCTAATCATGGTTATACTCTAGCACGATAACGGGTGCAAGGATCCGTCAACAGCCTACTTAAGATTTCTCTTGTTTGGTGTGAAGCTCTAAGATGTATTCGGAATCTATATTCATGTGCCTCTCATCAACCGGCTACTTTCTGTAAGAATACCTTAATTCGTACTTCTTCTTGTCACAGCTTTTTGTATATAAATTATTTCACTAAGTATAATTGAATGAACTTTATTTGTCAAGAGTTAAATTCTTAGGACCAAATCCCAATGGAATAAGCTCTTCTAATGTATATATCCAATAATCATCCTCTGATTTAGCTAAAATAACTATAAACGTTTTTGGATTGCAAAATTCCATCATAACCTGTCTACATACTCCACAAGGTGAACAATAATCAGTTAATATTCCATCTTTTCCACCTACAATAGCAATTGCCTTAAAATCTTTTTTACCTTCACTTACTGCTTTAAAGAATGCTGTTCTTTCAGCACAATTGGTTGGTGTAAAAGATGCATTTTCTATGTTGCATCCATTATAGATTTTTAAATCATTCGTCAATAGTGCAGCACCAACTTTAAATCCGGAATATGGAGTATACGAATATTTAAGACTATTAATTGCCTCACGTATTAATTGTTTACATGTATCTTCTTTTAGTAAAATTGCAGGTCTTTGATCGCTATTCTTTTGAATTAATTCCCCCTGTTCTCTGCACACTAGTTGATTTAATTCGGCATTTTGATTCTCATTACTCATACATTCATCTCCCTTTAAGGTTTGTTCTAATTACTTATATTATACTGCAGATTTTATATAATATCATTATAAAGATTTATTTTATATAAATTTTAGTTTTATTACCCTTCTTAAATTTATCCATAGAAATTATATAAATATTAAAGAGTAATAAATTATATAAGATACGAATTAGTATACTATAATTAAATACATTGAATTCCAGATTTTACATGTTATACTGTGTTTATGTGTTAAAATTAATAAATTTATTTAACTTATTTAAATTAATACAAATTACAGACGACAGAAGGTTTTCTTATGAGCGCTTTAAAGCATGCAATGAATTTTTTCTCAGTAAATGGAATGATTAAATCATCTTTGGTTTCTGGAGAACTCCCATCTTCCACATCCGTATATAAAAAGTTCTTCGATGTAGCTTGGCCATCTGCTTTAGAATCCTTATTAGTAGGACTTATAGGTTCTGTTGATACAATCATGGTTGGAACGATAGGTGAAGAAGCAATTGCTGCGGTAGGTATTACAAGTCAACCTAAATTTATACTACTTGCCATGATTTTTTCACTTAATGTAGGAATCACCGCAATTGTTGCAAGGAGGAAAGGACAAAATGACCGGGCAGGTGCAAATCATACTTTACGAGTTGGCATCATGCTTAGTGCAACCATTTCTTTTATCATGTCTATCATTGGTTATACTTTTGCAAAACCTATCCTAATTTTTGCCGGGGCAGAAGCTTCTTATCTTACTGATGCTATCAATTATTTTAGAATATTAATGATTAGTATATTCTTCACATCCGTTAATATAACAGTCAATGCCGCTTGGCGTGGAAGTGGCAAAACCAAAATATCCATGTATACGAATATCATATCCAATGTAGTCAATATTATCTTTAATTATCTACTCATAAATGGAATTGCATTTTTCCCAAAACTCGGTGTAAAGGGAGCCGCCATTGCAACTAGTCTTGGTGCAATAGTAGCTTGTTTTGTTTCGATATCATCCTTATTTAGGAGTGATACATTTTTAAGTTTGCGTTTAAAATCTAGCTGGAAAATACATAAAAATATTATAAATCCAATATTTAAAGTCAGTGGTAGTGCATTTGTTGAACAAGTTTTCATGCGTATTGGCTTTTTAGCATATGCAATTATTGTTACAAATCTTGGTACTACTCCATATGCTACTCATGTAATTTGTATGAATATTCTTAATTTATCTTTTTGTTTTGGTGACGGATTCTCTATTGCAGCTTCATCTCTAGTTGGGCAAAGCCTTGGAGCAAAACGTCCTGATATGGCAATTATATATGGAAAAGCTGGACAGCGATTATCCTTCCTTGTATCCACTATACTCTTTATGATCTTCATATCAGGAAGAAATTCTCTCGTTTCTTTATTTAGTCAAAAACCTGAGATTATCGCTTTAGGTGCAGGTATTATGGTTATAATAGCATTTACTACTCACGCTCAAACTTCACAAGTTGTTATATCTGGTTGCCTACGTGGCGCAGGTGATACTGTATTTGTTGCTATCACCTCACTTATAAGTGTAGCAATTATCAGACCTATATTAACTTATGTGTTATGTTTTCCTTTATCTTTAGGTTTATATGGTGCCTGGATTGCTTTGTTTTTCGATCAAATTTTCCGCCTTACCCTAAACTTCTTGCGATTTTCCAACGGAAAATGGACCAAAATTGCGTTGTAGATGGTCTAAAAAGGGGCTTTCGCAAAATAGCTACAATCACTTATTTATGGATAGGTGTATATGAATACATTTTAGCGTAGACAGTCTGAGCGCATCTTGTGAAGCGAAGCGTTATGAACGCGCGAAGGAAAAGCAGCTAAAATGTTTTTATATACACCTAATCCATTATGTTAAGTATATTTGCTATTTTGCAAAAGCCCCTTTTTATTAATCTTTATTTATGAAGTCAGCAATATCTAATAGAACTGTTTGATCTACACTGGATGCATTTTTATATTCCATAGAACTCGGTTTTCCTTTACCTTCCATCATAAGGTGATTTAAAAACTTATAAGATTTAAATTCCCATTTGTCATCATTATGAAAGGCTTTTTTCCAAAGATTAAACTGTTTCATTGTTACTTGATAGTCTCTTTCACCTTGTAATACTAAAATAGACTTTTTCATATTTTTTGCTTCCTTTATTGCGTTATACTGATTAAAGTCAACCCAATAATTCTTATAGGCTCCTAGTATAATGCTGTTTTCAGGAATAGTATCTGGTTTTTTTATCAACTTAACCTGTTTCTTGATAGCATCTAAAGACGTTTGCTCTACCGTTGTTACAACTCCATCTTCATTGACCAAGAAATTATATTGATCCATAATGTAGTATTTCATATGCTGTGCAGGACTTGCCATCATAATATAACCAGAAACATCTGGAGTTAGCTCCGCTATACGTGGAATTAAGTAACCACCCAAACTGTGTCCCAAAATAAATACCCTAGATTTATCAATATTATCTAGTCCACTTACCATTTTAGCTGCCGCAACTGCGTCGTTTATAGTTTCATCATATACAGTAAATGACTTATCACTTGCTGTTATATCAGGATATAAAAAAGTTCGTTTATCATAGCGATACGAAGCGATTCCTTGTTCAGCTAAAGCCCATGCTATATCTCTAAATGGTTTATTTTGATATATGGTTTCATCCCGGTCATTGGCTCCAGATCCATGCACTAATATAACTACTGGATAATTACCTTCTTCCTTAGGAGTTGTTAAGGTACCTGCAAATTCAAGTTCATCACTTTGAAAGGTGTATTCTCTTTCAATAATATTATTAGGAATTTTTTTATCCTTTGCTTTCTCAGAATAATCTGTGTAAGTAAAACCAATAATGTTCTGATTTTGGTCAAATACAATACAGTAATTTATATCCGTATTCGTAAATTTTACAGGAATCATTACTTGTTGGTTTGTTCCACTGTTTATGATGTAAGCATCCATAATCTCTTTTAGTGCACCACATTGTTTATTATAATAAATAATCATCTTTTGAGTATCACTTTGATTCATAGCTTCTTTCATCAACTTATCATATTGATAAGACTGCGTCAATTTATCAAAATTCTCTTCGATTACATCCTTAACAAACGCGAAAGCAATTGTAATATTATCACCTGTAACTATCTCATATGCGGATTCTTCTAGCGGTATAACACTAGGTTTTGCTTCGGTATTTACATCTAAATCTTTTGCTATTAAGGTGTCATCTACCTTATCTTGTTTTAGATTCTCAGTTTTCTCTTTTTGTAAATTACATCCTGTTAAGGAAAACATACCTAGTAAGAAGATACATACAAAAATTATTTTTTTCATTTAGACCTCCCTTAAAATCTTTGACAATTGTCATTTTCATAAGTGAATCTAATGATTTTTAACCCGAAATACTATCATTCTTTTTCATCTGTTTTTCTATATACATTTTCTTATCCGCAATTGTTATGCAATCATTTATTGTAGTATCTCTAGTTGGGACACCATAATAGATACCAATGCTTATATAAATTGAAAATGGATACATCTTTCTACTATTCAAATCTGCTAAATATGCTTGAATCTGATCTTTATAGTATTCAACCTGTTGTTTTGTGTAATCACCTTGTAATACTGCAACGAATTCGTCTCCACCTATTCTTGCATAAATGGAATTTGGTACATTTATACTTTGAAAAGCCTTTGCAAAATTAATCAAGGCTGTATCACCTTCAACATGTCCACAAAGATCATTTATTTGTTTCAGATTATCGGAATCTCCTAATAGTAGCATAAATGGTTTTTGATCTTTTACACAGTTATCAAAAATACTTCCAGCATAACGATCAAATCCACGTCTATTATAAATTCCAGTTAATGCATCTCTTACAGATATATCGTCTAATTTATCATAGCACCATCTTAAGTTATTTTGTACTCGGACAAATTCTAGTGAATTACTTATATTACGAACCCAGGCACGATAATTATAATCATATACTCTCATTTCATCTTGGAAGGTAATAGCACAATAACCAAATGCACGATCTTTAAAATGAACTGGTACAAAATAAAAGGTATTTGTTGTTTCATCGTTGTCATATAGAGCTGGTAGCATATCTTCTAATGGAAAAACATAATGATCCTTTATATACTCACGGTTCTTTACTGCTATTTCCAACCTCATATTACTTGTATATCCATCCTTCAAATATGGTGACTCAGAAGGCTCTGTTGTTTGATTTATTGCTTCCCAGTTATCGCACAGACATAAATAGAAATCTTTATAATCCTTGAGTAGATAAATATGCTCACTTAAACTTATAAAAAAATCTTGTAAATTAGATACTTCTATTAAATTCTCACCCATTAAATTAATCACAGAAAAATCTTCTTTAATAGTATCTAGTTCAAATTGATAATTCTTATCCTGCTTCTTTGTATATGGTTCTTTTGCATTTCCACAACCACAACTTTCACCTAAAACAATATCTCCATATATTATGGATTCATCTTCTTGAGTAATAAGATTTATTTTTTCATAAATATATTTAACTGCACGCTTTCCGATCCTCTCCACAGGGGTTTTATAGGTTGTTATCGAAGGGGTATTTAAACTTGCTTCTATTATATTATCATATCCAGAAACGCAGATATCTTCTGGTACCCGTATCCCGTAATCTTTTAGTGCATCACACACAGATATAGCCATATAATCATTGGCACATACTACTGCTTCCGGTAATAAATCCTTACTATTCATAAACTTATCAACAAATTCTCTACCCGAAAATCTCCAAAAGTCTCCATAATATATTCTATCTTGTTCTATGGGTATATTATGTTCACTTAGAGCTTGCATATAACCTTCTAATCGGTGCCTTGCTGCTTTGGATTCTTTTGGTCCTGTAAGGCAATTTATTCTTGTAAACTTGTGTTCATGAATAAAGTGATTCACTATATTTTTGAATTCTCCCACTTCGTCTATAGGTACTTTGGCAAAACAGGAATCATTCATGTTAACACTAATAATTGGGCACTTACAACTTAGACGCAATTTATCTTCTATTTCTTTGGCTACACCATTCATCCTAATTGTATCTGGTGCAAATATAATACCATCGAATCGATTAAAATTAACTAATTTAAATATATTATATTCACCATATCTATGTTCATAAGTTCCCTCATCTCTTACAAACGTCGAAAAGATTGCCACATTATATTGGTATTCTTTTGCTTGTGCTATAATTCCACTTATTAATCTCCGTTGAAATTCTGATGCTGCATCTGATAAGATAACTCCTATCAGCTTTTTCCCACTCTTCAATTGTTAACCCCCTAACAAATAGCATAGGACTATTTTACCATAACACGCAATAAATTACAAGAAAAGTACCTATATTTTTACATTTTTCACATATTTTCTACAATTTTCTATTTTCCACAAAACTTCTTTGTCTTACTGCTTCGTAGAACATAACGGTAGATGCACATGCTACATTAAAGGAAGAAGCTGAACTATTTTCAGCCATTGGAATCGTAGTCATAATGTCACTGATTTCCTTATAATGATAACAAAGTCCATCCGTCTCATTTCCAATCATAAATACAACTGGGCCAGTTAAGTCTAATTCATATATTGCCTTTTCTGAATGAGCTGTTGTACCTATTAAATGTACATCAGGAAAATTACTCCTTAATTGTTCAATAAATACATCAACAAATTCGTTACTTGATGCACGTAGAACAGGAACTTTAAAAAAGGACCCCATGGAAGAACTTATTACATCTGGATCATATAAATCTACTCCATGGCCTGTAATAATTAATCCTTCTACTCCTAACGAATCACAGGACCTGATCAAAGTTCCTAAATTACCCTTATTAGAAGGCCTATCAAAGATTGCTAATAATGGATTTGCACTTAGCTTAATCTCACTCGTTGTGTCTTTTCTCATCTTTACTACAGCAAGCAGCTCAGAGGTATCTTCTTTACTACTTATCTTTTTCATAAGATCCATTGTTAACTCATAATTCATCTCCGTTTTTATATCAGAAATAATGTTTCTTGCCCAATCGGATAATTTCGTTTCAAATGTATAAATGAACGAACAGATTGTCCATCCGTTTTTTATCGCTTCGTTTATATTTCTTACACCTTCTACTAAAAATTCACTATATTTATATCTTTTATTTCGATTTGTTTTTAATACTTCAAATTTCTGATATGTAGCATTATTACTATATATTTTTTGTGTTGGCATACATACTCCAATCTTTAGAATTCCTAATTATTTATCTTTATTATAATACTTCTTAATACACTGTCAACTCTTACCAAAAAGATACAGTTGTCCAAATATAAATATTGAAATCATACTATTCCTATGATAATATAATTATTAAGTTTTCATAACTTATAAAAACTACGAAGGAGATTAGTATGAAAATATCGACCAAAGGACGCTATGCCCTACGTTTAATGTTAGATCTAGCGATGCATAATACTGGTGAATATATTACCATTAGAAGCATATCTGCCAGACAAGAAATCTCAGATAAGTACTTAGAGCAAATTATAACACAACTTAGTAAAGCTGGTTACGTAAAAAGTATACGCGGTGCTCAAGGTGGTTATCGATTAGCTAAGTCTCCAGAGGAATACACAGTTGGAATGATACTTCGTCTCATTGAAGGTAGTCTAGCTCCAGTTGCATGTTTAGAAGATGAAGAAAACCAATGCACCAGAAGTAGTCAATGTGCTACGTTAGATGTATGGCTTAAGCTAAACGATGCAATTAACAATGTAGTAGATAATATTACTTTGGCAGATTTGGTTGAAAAACAAAATAGCTTATCTGGTAGCGATTACATTATTTAATTTTATACATATATGACTTTAATTAAACCCGAATTCCACTAGGAGCATGATATTTTTTCATGCAATTACTAATAAAGTATAGCATATTAGTAGAATTCGGGTTTTTATATTTCTCAATAATCTAATTATCATGAACCATATATCTTTATTTTTCTGCTTTGATTTCTACAAAATCATCTTCCATTACATCAAACATAAACATTTTACTTCCATCAACAGCAACATAAAACAATCCCATATTGATCATTTTATCTTCGCTTTTTGAATATACGTTGATTCCGTAACAATCAATTCCGTTAATAAATGTTGTCCAATCATCATATATAACAGTGTATTCGTTAATAGGTGCTGGTAATCCAAGTGTTTCCTTAGGTACTTTTGATAACATTTCTAAAGCATCATCTTTTTTTATTATATTCTCTTCACTCGATGATGTTATAGTTTCATCTATCTTTGTAAATAACGGGAACTCTGAAAATGGAGCCGTTGTACCATCTGTATAATAACATAATATTTCACCAGTAACATTATTTACGATTACAACTGGTTCTATATTTGTAGTGCTATCACTAATTTGAAATGTATAATAAGTATCATCACCAACATTTAAATGATCATCTAATAGTTCTATGTAATAGCCACGCTCTCCAATTTTATTTTGAATAAGCTTTATTGCATCTGAGTCACTGATGAACTGGGTTGGGGTTACTGTAGCTGTGATTTCATCTGAATCTGAGTCCTTATCATCAGAATTATCTGTAGTTTCATCGATTGATTCTGTTGGTGTTACAGTTGGTTCTATGGTTACAACAACAGGATTACCATCCGTATCGTTGTTTTTTTTACGACATGCAGATAATGACATACTTCCAATTAATAAACAACAAATTAATACTATCGCATATTTTTTTCTCATATTAATCCTCCAAACTGCGAAACCGCAAATACCAGCGTCAGAACAATATAAATCCTAATTTCGCTTAAGGTTACGTGTTTTTCTTATGTAAAATAAGTAACTGTAAGCTAATTAACCTTTATATACTAACAGCTTACAGTTATCCTTTTTTTAGTTATAAAGCTAAACGATAAATTGCTTCCACATCATTTTTGTTTAATTTAACAAATCCACCAATTGTACGGTTATCCATTCCAAGTTTATCTACCATCACAGGTATATCTTCTTCTTTTGCTCCTAGCTCTTTAAAGTTAATAGGCATTCCAATGGATGTTAAAAATTTCTTAAAGCACAAAATACCTTCTTCTGCTGTTACTTCTGGATGTGCAAAATCCATATGGCACCCCCATACCCTAACAGCTAATTGTGCGAAACGGTTTACATCATGTTTTAAAACATAAGTCATCCAAGCCGGGAAGATAACCGCTAAACCTGCTCCATGAGCACAATCATATAACGCTGATAATTCGTGTTCAATTTCATGACTTGCCCAGTCTTGATCTCTTCCAACACCAACTAAATTATTATGTGCAACCATTCCTGCCCACATTATGTTAGCTCTAGCTTCATAATCATTTGAATTTTTAATAACCTTTGGAACTTCTTTTATGATTGTTAATAACACTGATTCACATAAGCGATCTGTGATTTCTACATCCCTTGTATTTGTAAAATAACGTTCAAAGACATGTGCCATAATATCTGTTGCTCCACAAGCCGTCTGATATGCAGGTAAAGTTTGTGTTAATTCTGGATTTAGGATAGAAAATACAGGGCGAAGCGCTTCACTACCTGCTCCTCTTTTTAACATACCTTCTTCTTTTGTAATTACTGTATCACCACTTCCTTCACTACCAGCTGCTGCAATTGTTAAAACAGTACCAACTTTTATTGCATCTTCAATATGCTTCTTCCCTTCATAAAAATCCCAAAAATCTCCTTCATACTTTGCTCCTGCTGCAATAGCTTTTGCTGAGTCAATAGCGCTACCGCCACCAACTGCTAGAATGAAGTCTATATTATTTTTCTTACAGATTTCTATTCCTTCATAAACTAATCCACTTCTTGGATTTGGTTTTACTCCACCTAATTCAAGAAATTCAATACCCTCTTTACTTAGAGAAGCTTTTACACGATCAAGTAAACCTGATTGCACTACAGAACCAGCACCAAAGTGTAATAAAACCTTTGTACCACCAAATTTTTTAACATAATATCCAGCTGTATTTTCTTGTTCTTTACCAAATACAAAGTACGTTGGACTATAAAAAGTAAAGTTATTCATATTAACCTCCAGATTGTCTAACACCATTAATTAAAGTGTCAGCTCAAGTTTATTCATAATTCTATTATTTTCAGTATAGTATATTCCGAAAAATAATATAGTATTTATTAGTTTCAGTTAATGATTTCTCATATAATAATTTTACCTTTGCGTTCCATCAATGTCAAGTTAATCCATGATATAACCACTTATCTCTACTACTTTAAAATTACCACCTTATCAGAGTAAATATTTATCAAAACCTTGTTTTGCCATATATTTACTGATATAATAGCTTTATAAAATGATTTGTAAATAAGAGCATGTTTAATATCAATATAACAATCTATACGATTATAAGATTTTAATAAATGGATTCTTAAGCTCAAATCAAAAATTACGAAATGGAGAATGTTATGATTGTACGTAAAATTAAAGAAAGCGAACTTATGGAAGCTCGCAATATTTCATCTTTATGTTTTAATTGGTCACATGATACTACAAATAAAGATTTAGATGAATACATAAAAGAAGCAAAAGAAAATCCTGGTTCTAAATCAGATGCTTATTTTCAAGATACCTGGGCTGCTTTTACTGAATCAAACGAAATGATGTCATGTATCAGTGTAATTCCATATGATGTTACTTTTGATGAACATGTTTTAAAAATGTCTGGTATTGGTGGCGTATGTACCTATCCAGAGCATCGAAGAAAAGGTGCAGTTCGTGAATGTTTTCGCAATGCTTTTGATGAAATGTATGACAAAGGGGTTCATTTTTCATACCTATATGCATTCAGCGAAAAGTTCTATGGTAATTTTGGTTATATCCGTTCTAGTGCTTCTACACTCTGGAGTTTTGATTTAGCAACAATACCTGATTATCGTTATGATGGAAGTTTTCATTTATACCGAGCAGACGGCAATTATGAAGAATTTGACATGGTTTATCATGAATACGCAAAAAAATATAATATGATGGTTCATCGTGATAAATATGACTGGGATATTTTAAAAGAATCAAATCCATTTAAAGGATACCGCTCTGCACATCTATATAAAGATAAAACTGGAAAACCTTGTGGGTATATGATTTATGAAAAATTACATGAAGATAATCATGTCATACTAAATTGCAAAGAATTAATTTTTGACAGTTTTACTACCTTAAAAGCATTAATGAGTTTTGCCAAGACATTTTCTGCTGATTATGATCAAGTTATATTTAGAGCACCAAAATGTTTATCCCTAGATTATTTTTGTGAGGATTACTCTCAATCTTCTAGTTATCGAAACACAAAACAAAACGGTATGGTGAGAGTAATCAATGTAGAAGAAGTATTAAAACATGCAAAATATAAAGGTGATGGAGAAATTAAATTATTTATAAAAGATTCTTTTTTACCAGTAAACAATAGAATCTATACTGTTACATATGAAAATGGTAAAGCTACATTAATTAAAACGTCTGAAATCATAAATTCGAATAGTAACATAGACTCTCTTGCCCAAACAGAACAGATAGATGTTATTATGACCATAAATCAATTTTCTTCTGCTATTGTTGGAAATTATGATGTGTCTGATTTTGAATATCAAGATGGTATTACACTTTATTGTTCAAAAGAAAAAGCATCAACTTGTTTTTACTCGAAACCATGTTGGATTAATAATTACTTTTAATCCTAGATTATGAGGTATTCCATGACTTTAAAACCGAAACAATTATCTTTAGGAGATGTGATCGCTATCATTGCTCCTTCGATGGCTTTTACAAAAGAATCATATCAGATGGCTTCGATTAATCTATCTAGTATTGGCTTTATAGTGAAACCAAGCCAAAACTTATTTAAAACAACATATGGTTTCGCAGCATCTACCAAAGAGAGAGCTTCTGATTTTAATAGTATGGTCTTAGATGATAATGTAAAAATGATTTTATTTGGTGGTGGTGAAGTAAGCAATGAAATTTTACCATATCTAAACTTTGATGAAATAAAAAACCATCCTAAAATAATATGTAGTTATAGTGATTCTACTACTATTTTAAACGCTATAACATCTTTAACTGGTTTAGTAACATTTTATGGACAGTCACCTAGGACATTTTTTATGCCAACCGAGTATAATTTAAATTCATTTTACTCCTGCTTTATGAAAAACCAAATTCCTTCTTACTATAAAAGCGGAAGCTTTAGAACAATTCATAATGGAATGGGTAAAGGGACATTAATTGGTGGTTATCTTGCTAATTTTGCTTTAATGTTAAATAGTAAATATCTTAATCTGAACAAAGATACTAGGTATATACTTTTCATTGAAGATTATATAAAATTTAATACGCCACCAGCTATAAGTAAATATATTTCACATATAGAACAAAGTGGATTTTTCTCTCAAGTGGATGGATTATTATTTGGACACTATTCAGATGATGCTGCTCCACTCTTAGACGATATTTTAAAACGAATCGGTGATCGGTATGATATACCTGTAGTTCGATGTGATGATTTCGGGCACGGAATCAACAATGCAATTATCCCGATTGGTATTACAGCTACTTTAGACGCAGATAAACAATCCATTCAATTTCACGAAATGTTAATGGAGAATACATAAACTAAAAACAACGCTACAAACAATATATTTACTTATTGCCTTAAGTTGTCATAAAAAAGATAGGGTTATATTCCTTTCAAAAAAAACGATGTATATTACCAATTATTATTAGTAAAATAATGAATTAAACTATTTTACTAATATAAAACTGGAATATACATCGATTTTATTTTAACTTCTTTGATATATTATATTTGTTATGCTATCATTTAATTAGTTAATTTATCGCTTATGAATGTGATTAATAATATATCTTTCTACCCTTTAAATCATCTATCCCAGATTTCCGATAAAAATAAGTATTAATCATATCTCTCCACTCGGTTGCGCTATCTAATTGCATCCCTAACCTACACAATACACATTCGTAAACTTCTGGTTCCAAGAATTCTTTTAACTGTTTCCATTTTTCTATCATAGCTTCTACTTCAATCACACCTTCAAAATGAGTATCATAAATATGTTGAAGTAATGTCTTACCGCTTTTTAAAGTGTAATCATAGGTAATATAATGAAAGAAAAGTAATAATTCTTCTGGACAAGTTTCAATATTCTCATACAAGGATCTATTTGGTTCATAATACTGGGTGGTGTAACCAGTGCCGTTCGGTGTACGGTCGACTCCCAATCCTTTTATATCTGCTCGATGATAGGTACCCCATTTTGAATATTCGTATCCGTCTACATTAGGTCCATAATGATGATTTGGATTCACCATCCATCCAATACCCAGTGGGGATGTATACTTTTCATACGTATGCCAAGATCCAAGAAGAATATCTTTTATTATACTTATGACCTTAGAATCATTAGAATATGTTTGTGTTATCCACTCTTTAGCAATCGCATCCGATGATAGATTTGGATTCCAACACAACCTACCATATCCGTACCAGTTAGCAGCTGCTAAATCATGACCAGTCCAATTATAATCGTTACCTACATTTGCAACTGCTGCCATACCACAATGAAGATTGCCAAATGTTTTCCCAGATACAATATCTGATATGAAAGAATTATTCGGTTTATCCACATAAGTATTAAAATCTAATACTTCCTTCCACAATGGTACTAAAAAACAAACATGTTTTTGTTGACCTGTATATTCTTGCGTTATTTGTAGTTCTAATATTTGATTGGTGTTTTTAAGTCCTCCTAAAAGCGGTGAAACGGGTTCTCTTACTTGAAAATCCATAGGACCATTCTTAATCTGAAGAATAACATTATCATCAAATTTACCATCTAGACCTATGAAGTTATCATAAGCTGCTCTTGCACGATCCGTTTTTCTATCCCGCCAATCTTGCTGACAATTATACACAAAACAACGCCAAATCAAAAGACCATTATAAGGCATTAACGCTTTCGCTAGCATATTTGCTCCATCAGCGTGGGTACGATTATAGGTAAAGGGACCTGGCCTAAATTCAGAATCAGCTTTTACCAAGAATCCACCGAATTCAGGGATAATTTTATAGATTAACTTTACTTGGTTTTTCCACCACTTAACTACATCCTTATCTAATGGATCTGCAGTCGCAAGTCCCCCTATCTCCATAGGGCTAGCGTAATTGACGCTTAAATATAATTTTATCCCATATCCCATAAATAAATCAGATAATTTTTTTAATTCCTTTAAATACTTTGAAGTAATTAAATCGGTAGCTAAACCACGTACATTAACATTATTAATTACTACACTATTAATACCGATAGAAGCACAAAGTCTTGCATAATCACGGGTTCTATCCTGTATCAAAATTTCTTTGTTATCAAAAAATATGGAATTTCCAGCATACCCTCGTTCAACTGATCCATCTATGTTGTCCCAGTGATTTAGCATTCTAAGCGGATTAACTGGCGATTCATATATATAACAGGTCTTTAATTCTTTTTTATCCTGCACATAACGAATAAAAGCAAAAACTCCATACAAAATACCTTTTTCAGATAAGGCATTTATATATATGTTTCCTGATTCATAATAAACGCAGAATGCTTCATCATTTACTTTTTCTAAACAACTAAATTCGTCTTTTAACCTAATTATTTTATTAAAATCAGATTCATCAACTAGTTGAAGAAATACATTTCCGTTAATGGTTTCCTCAGAATATTCATTTTTTATCGGAACCGTTAACAATAACATTTTCTCAAGAGCTGTTTTTAATTCATTTGCTGAGTTGACTATAATATTATTATCATCTGTTAAAACAATTCTTTTAATATTTTTCTTATCATTATAATCACCGATGTAGCTAAACGTAAGCCAACACTGACTCCATTCCATCTAATCGCCCCTTTTTATATTATTTATTCGCAACATAACTAGTCTAATATTACGCTTTCTTGATTAAACTTTAGATCCGCACAATATGGTATCTTGCCAGTTAATTTTATACTTCTGCTATCTGGTCCAGAACATCCAATGTAAACTTTATAATCCGTTTGATTTAATACCAGTTTACCATCTTCATTGTATAATCCAAATGCACGATTATCTAATTTAATTTCTATATTGGTTTTTTCACCTGGTTTTAAAGTCACCTTTTTTAGGCCTTTTAATTGTACATTAGGAGCTCCGTTTACATTCACTTTAATGTATACTTGTACTGTCTCAGCACCAATATATTCACCTATATTTTCTACATCAACGCTGCAAACAATTGGAGTACCCACTGTTATCTCATTGGATGAAACTTTCGCATTCGTAAACTTAAATTCAGTGTAACTTAAGCCATATCCAAAAGGATATAACGCATCATTTTTCATATAACGATAAGTACGGTTTTCCATTGAATAATCTGTAAAATCAGGTAATTCTTCTGTAGTACGATAGAATGTAACCGGTAACTTTCCTTCTGGGCTAAACTCACCAAATAATACTTGTGCAATTGCTCTACCACCTTGTGCACCTGGATACCATCCATGTACAATTGCTGGTATATGCTCATCAGCCCATGGTATGGATATTGCACTACCAGATAACAGAACTAATACAACTGGTTTTCCAAGGTTTTGTAATTCTTTTATAATTTCTTCTTGTATCCCCGGAAGTTTTAGATTTGGTTTATCTCCACTAGCGAATTCATTGCCTTCATCACCTTCTTCGCCTTCTAACCCAGAATCTAATCCAAAGCAAGCTATTATCACATCCGAAGCATCTGCTACTGCTTTTACTTCTGCTAATCTATCATTACGTTCACTAAGACCGCTTAATTTTTCATGGAATAAATGACATCCTTCTGAGTAAAATACTCTTACATCATCACCAAGGTATTCTCTAACACCTTCTAAAATTGTTACATATTCAGATGCAGTTCCTTCATAATTACCAATTAATGCTTTTCTACTATCTGCATTTGGTCCAATGATACCCACAGTCTTTAATTTATTTTTATTAAGTGGTAATAAATTATTTTCATTTTTTAATAATACAACTGTCTTTTTCGCTGCTTTTAAATTTAATTCTTTATGTTCTTTTTTATCAACTTGATCATATCCTATTTCATTAAATGGAACTTTCTCAGGTGAATCAAAAAGACCAAGTTTCATTCTAGTTGTTACTAATCTTGTAACAGCCTGGTCAAGTGTCTTTTCTTCTACTATACCATCTCTTACCGCATATAATAAATTACCAAACATATTGCCGCAGTTTAAATCACAGCCATGATTCATAGCGAGTGCAACCGATTCCACCGGAGTCTTAGTTACCATGTGATGTTCATGAAAATCTTTAATTGCCCAACAATCAGAAGTTACATGTCCCTTAAATCCCCACTCTCCACGTAGAATATCTTCTAATAATAATTTGCTACCACAACAAGGTTCATCATTGGTGCGATTGTATGCACCCATAACAGCCTCTACCTTTGCTTCTGTAACACATGCTTTAAAAGCAGGAAGATAGGTTTCGTAAAGGTCTTTCTTTGATACTACAGCATTAAAGCTATGGCGTAAATCTTCTGGTCCACTATGCACCGCAAAGTGTTTCGCACATGCAGCAACTTTCATGTATTTTTCATCATGTCCTTGCATACCCATAACAAATCTAGCACCTAACCTACTACTAAGATAAGGATCTTCTCCAAAAGTTTCATGTCCTCTTCCCCATCTTGGATCACGAAAGATATTTACATTTGGAGACCAGAAGGTTAATCCTTTATAAATATCTGTATCATTATACTTTTGTTGCACATTAAATTTTGCTCTTCCTTCTGTCGATATAGTATCTGCAACTTCTTCAAGAAAATCTTCATCAAAGGTTGCTGCTAAACCAATCGCTTGTGGAAATACAGTTGCAACACCAGCACGTGCAACACCATGCAATGCTTCATTCCACCAGTTATAAGCCTTTACATTCAGTCTCTCAATAGCTGGTGCAGTATATAGCGTCTGAAACACTTTTTCCTCCAAAGTCATTCTAGATACTAAATCCTTTGCTCTTTCTTCAAAACTTAAATTTTCATCTAAGTATGGCATATAATTGTTCATTTGTTTTCCTCCATTTATAGTCATTAAAAATCCATGATTCTTAGCAATGCTTCTTTCGGGTTATGTTCTTCATCAAATAATAATGGCCAATTTTTTCTATTCTCAAATGGAAAATTATCAAGCCATGTATCATCATCCGCTACACCCCAGGTCGTAACACAGTCAATGATGTCTTTATATTCGCGAAATGCCTTAAAATACTGAGCATAAACAATTGCTTGCTTTTCTAGCATTTTATCTGATGGTTTCTCTATTTTAGATGAGTCTACAAATTCAAACAAGGAAACATCCATTTCAGTAATATGAAGTCTTAAACCTAATTTTGCATATAGTTCTAAGGTTCTTCTTAAATTATCAACATTTGCACTATAAATATTAATATGACATTGCAGCCCTAAACCATCAATGGGTATTCCACGCTCTTTCATGTCATAAATTGTAGAATAAATTTTATCCCTTTTAATCGGATCTGTTTCATTATAATCATTATAAAATAAACTAGTATTCGGGAATAACTCTTTTGCTATTAAAAAAGCATCGTCCATAAAGTTTTCACCTAAAATTTTTGACCACCCGGAAGTTCGAATTCTCGTATTCTCTTTGTCTTCAATTGCTTCATTAACAACATCCCAGCAGAATATATCATTATGATACCTTCCACCTAACGTTTCCATGTGCTTTCTTAGTCTAAAACGTAATTCTTCCTTGTTAACTTCACTAAAAACCCATTCCGGGGTTTGGTTATGCCAGACAAAGGTATGTCCTCTTAATGCTAACTTATTCTCTCTTGCAAATGATACGATTTTATCTGCATAAGTAAAGTTATATTTCTCTTTTTCTTTACAGACATTTGCATACTTCATTTCATTTTCACAGGTAATACTGTTAAAATGTTTTGTAATTATTTCTTTGTGGCTATCAATCACCTTATGATTAACGGCTGCCCCAATTAAGAAATAATTTTCATACTTTTCTTTTAAACTAGTCATACATATCTCCTGTCTCATTGGTTAAAGTTTTAAATTGATTAGTATAATGGAATCGAATCATCTAATAAAACTGCCCAGAATGCTTTCTTTGGTTGTAGATACTTATCAAATAAGAGTGGATAACTTGGTGTAGCGTCATTTAACCAAGAACCTTCATCGGTTATGCCCCAGAACGTTACATTGGTTATGTTGGCTTTGTCTTCGTCCACTAATTTTCTAAGCATAGTAAACATTCTCTTAAATCTCATGGCTTGTTTCGTAAAATCATCTTCTGTATTCGTTTCCATATCCATATCTAGTTCAGTTAATTGAATCTGTAAATTAAGCTCTGCAAATTTCTTAATTGTAGATTCATAATCCACTAAAGATGGATAATCAATTTTAATGTGACTTTGCATACCAATTCCATCAATAATACCTTTTTCTTTTAATTTAGTAGCAAGATTATAGATTGCAATCCGCTTATCGGTTTCATAGGTATTATAATCATTATAAAATAAAGCTACATTTGGATCTGCATATTTTCTAGCATATTCAAATGCTTTTTCCACATAATCAGGACCTATGGTTTGATACCATAAGCTATCTTTCACACGATACCCATTTTCTTCTCCGTCACTTGGAAGTATTGCTTCATTCACCACATCCCAAGCATAAATAATTCCAGGGTAATTATCCTGTGTATAGGTTAAAACTTGTTTTATATAACTTTCTAGACGCTTTAACATAATTTCTTTGGAAACTAGTGGAGCATCTAAAGCTTTGGAATAATCTTCTTTAAAAAACCAACTCGGTGTTTGACTATGCCATACAAGAGTGTGTCCCCTCATTGCTAGTTTATTTTCCTTAGCAAATTTTAAACCAATCTCTAAACGGTCAAAATGTAATGCTGGTTCTTCATTGGTTTTATCTAAATCACTTATACATGCATTATAATCTAGCACATTTTCCGGTTTCATTTCATTACCCATAGTCATACTGTTAAACTGTGATGTAATTAGTGATGCTTTCTCTTTTGATGTTAAATCATAACCACCTACCGCCACCCCAAAAGAAAAATAGTCTTTATAAAAATCTTTTAGCGCTGGTAAAGTTTGGGGTTCTATATCAACTTTAACTTCTGTTACAACTACATTATCAAGATATATATTTACTAAGTCATCTTTGGTATAAGCAGTTTTATACTCTGTTTCAAAATATAGAGCTGCACTACTCGTACCATTTGGAATGATGGTTTCACCTTCTAAAAGTGTCCATTCACCTTTTTTAACCATAACGCTTGCTAAATCTAGATATTCACTTGCATTTTTTTCGATTTTACTATAGATTCTTAAACTTGCTGCAGCACCATCATCATATTTTAACCAAGCTGATACTTTTATTCGTTTACCATCTGTTAAAAATTCACTTAAGTCAACTTTTGGTCCATTCCAGGTTTGTGTACGAGAACTGGATTCTAGAGATTTACTTCCTTCATAAGCCTGTGAAGTAACGATAGAAGTACTTTCACTACCACGGGAGATAAATTTAGTACTTCCATTTTCAAAGTTATCGGAATAAATTTCTTCATAAGTTATTACTGGTTCTTTATTTTCTTTCACATCATTATTCGTTAGCGTGTTATTCTCCGTACTATTAGCTACTTCTACCGTATCTATCTCTTCTTGTTTCTCAGATTCGATTTTTTCAGATGTTTCATTTTTTTCAGATGCTTCATTCTCTGCCGTTTTATCTTCTGCATTTAGTGTTGTTTCATTCTTCTCTACTCCATTAGCACTTGTATCTACTGTTTGTCTATCCTTATGAGAACAGCCTGATAAACTAAGTACTAACAGTAATGTTATTATTAATGATATAACCTTTTTCTTTCTATTCATCATATCTAATTCTCCCTTTTATAATAATTTTATAGATATTAGAAGGCCTAAGGCCTTTACCCTTATTTTTTTTAGATAATTGCGAAACAACAAATGACATCAAATGATGATAACTTCGTAATTTTATACGGTAATTGATTTTATATAATTTATGGTTTCGTAATTATCTAATTTTTCGTATACTCTTTTTATATAGGACTGCAATGTAACTAGGTAACATAGATTCCATATGAATATCTCATTACTTTCATTACAGAACAGTCCTAAAATTACTTGAATTGTAGCAGGAAATAATTATTGTTATTGTTTAAATACTGCGTTAGCATCTGCAATAAGTGCATCCCAAGTTTGTTGAACTGCTTCAATCTTTTCTGCTGGAGTCGCTGCACCTGCATCAAGATCATAAACAATATCTCCAGTTTCAAGTCCATATACATAGGCATCTGTTCTTAAAACGGATGGTCCATTTTTCATTCTATCAAGGGTTTCATCTACAGCTCTTTCATCACGATATGCACTATAATAGGATAACTTCCAATTATCTGCATCTTCATAGCCTTCTAATGGTTCTGTGTATAGGTTATAAGCAAATGCAATCTTGTCAGCAGTTTCTGCATCGTAACAAGATGGAATTACTAAGATATTCTCTCTTAAAATAGATATCATTTCACCATGAGGTCCAGCTGGGAACATTACGAATCCCCAATCATCTTCCATATCAGATAAACTTCCCTTGTTGTATTCTTCAGCAACACGCATAGCAACTTGACCATCATGGAAAGCAGCAGTAAACCAATTCCATTCACTTCCTTCTGGTTGTGGCATTGTATATCCTTTATCATACATGCTTCTAGCCCATTGTAAAGCTTCTAAGAAATTAGGTTCATTGGTTGCATTATAAAACATACCATTATCATCTTTACCAACGAATTTTGCATTATTAGAATATACTGCTGCAGTAAAGTAGTCTTTTGAGAAGGATGCAAGTGCATAGGTATCAACTACACCATCATTATCAACATCACGAGTTAACTTCTGGCATAATTCTTCGAATTTAGCCCAAGTCCATTCACCACTTTTTTGTAAATCGTATGGCAAATCAGGACTTAATCCTGCATCTTCAAATAAACGTTTATTAAAGAATACACCAGTTCTTGGTTCTGCACCAACTGCAAAACCATATTGTTTTCCTGCAAATGTCATTGTATCACTTACGGATTTATTCCACTTTTCTTCCGTAAAATCAAAGCTAGGAATTTCATTTACTGGATAAAATAATCCCTGGTTTAATAATGCTGGAACAAAGCTAGAATCAAGTACAAATATACTAGCAGCAGGATCATTTGCCATTACTGAAGTACTAAATAATTCTTGGATTTCTCCCCATCCACCAATGTTTACTTCTTTGATCGTAAAGTTATATGTTTTTTGTATTTCTTCTCTGTAAGCTGCTAATTCTTCTTCATAAGTTGTAGTTGGTTCTGCTGGTTCTCCAGCCCACCAGTTACCAATGGTAACTTCAATTCCGCCTAAGTCTCTTGCTGGTTCTTCTGTAGGAGTTGCTGTTGCTTCTTCTGTTGGTTCTGCTGTCGGATCAACTGTTGCAGTTTCAGTCGGTGTTACCTTAGAATCTGTTTCTACAGAATCTTTCTTTTCCCCACATCCGCTTAAATTTAGCACTAACATTGCTAAAGTTAACATTAATACAATAAGCATTTTGATCTTTTTCATTTCATATCCTCCTTTTTAATATGTAAAATGAGATTTACCCATTTTATTACATCTTTATTCCTGTTTGACTTAAGCTCTCTACAAATCCCTTTTGAGCAACTAAATAGATAAGAAGTAATGGTGCTATTGCCATTAACATTCCAGTTGCTATCATCGTTTGTGAATATGCAATGGATGGAAGGTTACCAGCGCCAAAGGTCAATTCTGTCCAGTCACTTAAACGTTCCGTCATAGCTTTTAATCCACTAGGTAGTAATGTCATATGTCTTAGAAACATGTTGGAGTAAAACGAATCTGTCCATTGCCATACAAATGCAAATAAAAAGCAAGAAGTTAAAATAGGTTTGGCATCTGGTATCATTATAGTTAAGAACGTTTTAAATTTACCAGAGCCATCAACATAAGCAGCTTCTTCTAATTCCTTAGGAACCCCTCTAAAATACTGCCGAATCATAAAGATATAAAGCCCACTTTTAAGTCCCATCCCGCCTGAAACCAGCAATAAATATGGAATAGCTGTATTAATTAAGTTAAGTGGATTACCTGTTGTTGCTTTAAAAATACCAAAGATATCGAAAAACCTGAAATGTAAATATAACGACGACATCAATGTCTGTGGTGGTATCACAATTACAAGCATGACACAGGCAAACCAAAATTTCTTAAATGGAAATTTATATCTGGCAAATCCATATCCTACCAATGTACAAGATATAATTTGCAAGATTGCTACTAAAATAGCCATGTAAAATGAATTCCATAAGGCTTTAAAGAATTTCATTAATTGTATGGCCAATTTATAATTCGCTGTTGTAAAATTTCTTGGAACACTAATTACGGTAGCATCGTATAAATCTTTTTCTTGCATAAAACTAACAGAAAGCTTATTTAATAATGGTTGTAAAATTAAAAAACATAATCCAAATAAAAGAACGGCACGGAGTATCTTATATAGGATTTGACCTATTGTTTTCTTCAATAGGTATCCATTTGATTTACGATTTCTTTCTATGAAGTTGATTCTTTTTTCACTTGCTTTACTCATAATAGTATACCCTCTTCGAAATAATTGCAGATGAAACTCCAATAATCACCATGACAACACCAAAATAAACCCATGCCATTGCTGAACTAAACCCGTAATCCATCTTAGCAATCATCGTTTCACTAATCTTCTCCATTACTTGATTATCAGAACGAATAAAGAAATCTATGATTGTATAAACAACATTTACTAAAATTAAAGAACTAATCATTGGAAATGTAATCTTCCAAAAACTCTCCCATGCGGTTGCTCCTTCAATTTTAGCTGCTTCAAACATACTAGGAGATATAGTCTGAAGACCGGATAAAAAGATAATGATCTGAATACCAGATGCAATTGCAATATCATATACATGATTTACAATATCAAAGATGTACTCCATAAAACCATTACCTATACTTCCTTGTAATAAAATCTCTTCCAATGTAGATGTAATGCTGTTCACATTGGACGATTGTTCAATTACATCCTTCATCCCTTGTAATAATGTATTATCATATTCAAGACCTACCATAACACCGGATGAGAGTATAACTGGTAAGAAGAAAATTGCTCTTACAAGCCCTCTCCCCTTAAATTCTTGATTTATCAGTAACGCAATAAAGAAGCTAAATATAATTGTTGCTGGAACATCAAAAACCATCCTTGTAATTTCTTCTGTTAATAGTTGATTAAATTCTGGATCGACCCGGAATACTTTATTATAATTGGTTAGTCCAGCAAAAATCATATCAAAGCCGCCTTGACCTATCTTAACATTACTAAAACTCATACGAAGGGATTCAAATAAAGGTAATACCAAAAATGCTAAAAATCCTATAATAAACGGCGTAATAAATAAGTAACCTGCAACTGCATTTTTATATGCCAAACTTTTTGGTTTCCGTTTTTTCTTCATCAATAACTGCCCCCTTCAACAAAAAAGTTTTCTGCAGGTACTGTATTTCCATTGTATTCATAGTCCATACTAGAATAATTAACAATCACTTTTGTACCATCTTCATAAGTTGTAATAAACACATTCTCATCAGCTTTTTGATGATCTATAATGAGTTGATTATAAATATGGTTTAATTTTAATTTTAAATCTTGATAAAGTTCTGTACAGTTGTTAAACCAAAGATCAAAATCTGAGCCAAAATATTCCGTATAACCAGATTCTTGTAGCGTTGCTGTTGGTTCATCCATAAATACAAAATATAAACCTGCACCAGTTTCGATTGATTTTAATAAATTCTTTGTATAATCTTCTGCTAGGTTAATTGCTTTCCCTGTATAAGGTATTAATCCATGAAGTGCAATTGGTAAGAACGGAACTTCTTCGTCTATGATGTTGAATCCTTTGCTATCTAGTTTCATATCTAAGATAAAATCAGTATAAGGAAGAACATATGAATTACCTGTATAGGTCATAATTTTACTTCCCAAGTCGGATAGTTTTTGTAATTTCTCCATCTGCATGTTCATAACTTCTTGTCTGGATACGGTGTGCTTTGGATTATAATCAGCGCCTAAATACTTACCAATATCACCAAATGAGATATTCTCCACACCTAATTTATGGATGCTGTTTGAAAATGAATCAATCAATTTCATGGTGTAAGACGGTTTTGCGAGATAATACTTTAAATCATGATCTTCTCTTAAGCCATACCACACACTACTATATGGATATAATTCAACTAATTCACGACTAACTAACTTTGCTGCATCACGATTGGCATAAAACCCATCAATTAGTTCATTTTTATATATAAATTCAAAACTTCCTTGTAAATATAAATCGCTGCCTGTAGCTTCAATACCTTCAATCATTTTCTTAAAATCTTTTTCTGATCCCAATTCACGAATCAAATTAACACTACTTGGAACTTTATGTATAACTCCTTGATTGAACCAGCCATTATAATTAATACTCATGTTAGTAAATCCCGCATCCGATAACTGGTGTACCATATTAGCTGCTTCTTTATAAGTAGTTAAGGCTTCCGCAACCGTCATTGGGAATCCAAATTTTTGTTTTACACGGTCTGTAGCACCAATAATTTCAACTGCAACAGGTAATTCCTTTTCTTCTTCCTTCACCATATCTGGATATTGATCTAACAAATACTCCCGGTATTCTTTTGCCATATCGACATAGCGGTTAGAATCAATAAAGTGGTATCTCTGCTTTATGGTTTCCTTTGGTAACCCGTCTTCATAAACAATAACTGTTTTATCAGACTTAGATGATATATCCATCAGTTCCCCATGTACTACTGTATAAGCAGCACAAGCATAATTATAGCTATGTAATCTTCCACTTACATCTGCTTCAATGGTTGCATATGGAGCACCATCTTCTAAAATACAGATCATGGATGCGTTATTTTTCGCTATACCAAACACTGGGAATACTGCCCTGTTCTCATCTACTAAGGCATCACGACTTTGAGCATAATCCCAACCATATACAGTATTATAGTAAGCACTTTGATCACTTTTGCCGTTATTAAAATGAATCAATCCACCTGAGCCATCTGGCACCATTAGATATCCATTATCAGTAGTTCCTGCTGCACCAAAATAAGGTAAAACCTTAATCTCTGTAATCGGGTATTCATCTCTAAACTGTATATTCTCATATGGAACCGATACAATTAAGTTATCCTCTTTTAATTCATACAAGACTGACAAATTAAACACTGGATTATTGTTTGTTGTAACGGTAGAATACCTAGCTAAATCTGTTTCATAATCTACACTTGTATATCCAACATTTTGGAATATATTCTCTATATTTACCTTTAGATAGGCTGCGATTGAATCTCTTAATATATAAACTCTTTCATTAGCGAGATCTGGGTACTTAGCTAATAAGGCATCTTTATCATCGGTTGCACGAAGTTTGTTAATGTCATATCTTCGGTAATATTCATCCACCTTACGTTGATCCGACTTTTCCATCTTCTCATAAAATTCCATCATTCGTGATTCTGGAACTGCTATTGGAATATAATAGGTTCTTTCGATATTACCAATGGAATAATTCACTTTGATACCGGAATCCAGGACCTCATAATTATAGATTCCCTTCGTGATACTATACCCAAAATTATTCAGCGTTGTGGTTACACCTGCAGCTGTACTATATTTAATAGATAACGTAGATTGTAATAATTCTTTACTTGCATTATCAGCTTTTGAATCCTCTGCGGCATCCAATGGATTAGAATACCAAGTGTCCCCGCTACTCTTTTTCACTACAAAAAACTGTGTTGTCTCTGTATTAAAGTGAAGCTCTAAGTCATTATTTTCAACCAAAACTTCGGTATCTTCTGTGGGTTCGTAACCATAAACAGGGATTTCTTCTTCCACTTTATTGTCCTTGCTGCACCCAGTGAAAAGAACACAAAAGAGAATAAGTAATACTATTTTTTTTAAGTATTGCATACGTTTTTGTTTCTCCTTTCCCTGAATATTTAGTAGAACCGAAATGCAATCTCTTTATAAAGGGATATAAAATAAGCAAATCCATCACTGATTAAGCTAAAAAATAAAAGGATTATAAATATAATAACTCCCATACCTACAATTGTTAAAATACTAGAAAATACAGCTTTGGTGAGACTATAATCATGTATCATCATCATGGCACATAATACCAATAATCCACACCATATAATAGAAAAGGTTTTAAAGTAAAAATAAAATGCACCTTCTTCTAAGGTAATCCAATTACTAATAAAAATCAGTGGGAAACGAATTAGCACGTATGGAGTTAGGGCATATCCTGTCGCCATATAAATATTTTTTAGTGTACCTTTTCCATCCATTAAGGTTGTAAGGCTCCAATTGGAAATACACCATATTGCTAAG
>JARBTX010000031.1 GCA_029239975.1 Anaerocolumna sp. | reverse complement strand
ATGTCGATATCTTCTGCTTCAATCAATGCCTTTTGTGAAAACAAGGATTTCAGACCATCTTTATCTTGCTCCTGAATCGCTTCAATCAACTGTTGCATACGTGCATCGGCTTGCTTTTCTTCACTGCCTAAATTTAGCCTTTCAGTAATAGCTCCTACTGATGAGCATGAACTTAATAGTGATATATTGATTAATAATAAAATAATGTACCAAAACTTACGCATCGTTTCCCCCCTCAAATTTCAAAAGTCATTCTAATCTTCTGGTTTATAAATTCCAGCTATCTGCATTTTTTGCCTAGATGCAAATTGTGTAGCTTCATCTTCCGCTTTAATCACACGCAACGTGTATAAACCAGCATTGTCGGGATTGATAGTATCCTTAGTGTAATCAATTACAAAAAATTTATAGGTTTCTTTGTCTGTTGTAACTATATACCACGAGATAAGCATTACCGACTTTTTCCCGTATTCACTAGATGTATTAGAAGTAAATCTTTCCTGCTCCCAAGACTCCACATTACCTTGAAATAACTCAAACAAATAATTCAAATTATCTTCAAAATCATTAGCTTCTTCTAATGCCTGTTTAGAAAACATTGTTTTCAAAGTTTCTTTGTCTTGATTTTTTATAGTTTCAAGTAGTTGTTCCATCCGAGTATCCGCTTTCTTATCACTATCATCGAAAATTATTCCTCTTCCACCTATTGAACATGAACATAATAATATAATATTTATAACTAACAAAAGTAATATTGTTATTCTTCTAATGATTGTTCCTCCTCTCTTAAAGTTCATTATTACAGTGTATTTTTTGTTTGATATGTTCATCATTATCTTGCCATTCATATTCCGCAAACTAAATAAAGTTGTGTAGCAGAATATAGCTTTATTTCATTGTACGCTGGTATGATTTACTACGTTGTCAATTGTCCTATTCATGAAAGTATTATGCGATAATATATTTTACTAATCAATCAGATTCATAAATTATTGATGAATATCTTCTTACCTCTAAATACTCATCAATAATAAATCTACTATATTGACTTGCTTGTCTCTCTATACCTATTTCAGTTAGTTTTAAATCATTAATCCATTGAAAATAGTGAGTCAATTCATGAGCAATACATTGTAAGATAGTATTAATAGCATTATCATATCCCCATTTTTCTAATAACATATGAAAGTCGCCTGTTGCAATTCTAACATATGGTTCAACCAATTTATCATATGGTTCAAAAAAAGTACCGTAAACATATTCACCATCTATAGAATGAATTCTATAAGATGATTTCAAATAAATTGGTACCCTTATTGGAAAATAGTATTCTGAGCGTAACCATCTACAAAAATCTTTACATGCTTTTTTAACTTCAACGTCAACATCTTTGTCACACCTTAGTCTTAAACCAGCTCGAGTATTATACTTATCATATCTTGCTTTCCATTTTGTAATTGTCCAAATATGCATTATTTTCACCTATTAATACGCTACATTCTCTATTGAGTGATCTTTCTTTTTGGCTTGGGATTCGGCAATAGTATCCGTTTAAAGATTAATATTCTATATCAAACTTTTATATGGATTCTTAAAGATAGGATATATACAATAAAAAATGAAACCGGCTAACGAGTTACTTTTATCACTTTATTTTCACAATCAACTATATTACAATAAATAAATTAAATAATTATAGCACTTAAAAAGAATACGTTAATCGTCATTAATATACATAATACTCGTCCTGTTTTACATTTCATAACCCAATACATCCTTAATAACTTTAATCCAGTTATAATCATAGATTGTAAAATAACCTTTAGGTGCATAAAATTCCCTTATAGATTTTCGTTTTATTGGATATATAACATTCCATTCATTTGCATCTAGAATGTTAATAGCAAAGTTTTCTGCAACCTGCTTTTGTTTCATGTTACCCCAAAATACATATTGGTTAAAGCTAGGTTCTTCATTCTCTGTGGTAAAAATTTCTGAAATATTTCCATAAACTGTTTCATCTAATAAAATAAAGTCAACTGAATCATAAGCCAAGGATTTGTCTTAATATCCGCATACCAATCACCACCTGTCACGGCTGTATGTTCTGATATAAACACATTTTCGTGAATGTTATTTTCAAATTCGCTAAGTTTACATACAAATTTAATAGGTATAAAATCTAATATTATTAACACCGCAATAATAACACAACAAAATATTAGCATTTTTTTCTCTTATTCTTCATGTAAATATTATCTCCTAGCTTGCTTTGTGGTTCTTTTAGTCAACTTAATGTTTCAAATATTATATAAACTTCAACTTTAATCGTTATAAGTTAATTTACTATTATGTAATTAACATTAAAAAGTATATTATAATGTTACATTGTTTGAATGATTGAAATAAAATTATATGATATTTTTATGACCAACCATGTAAATCTACTGGTAAAGGTGATAATGTCATTATTTTATCTATAAGTTCCTTAAATACCTCTGAATTATTAATCCTATAATTCATCTCATATTGCTTGTTTTTATAAACCAATGCTACATCCCAACTGTCACTTACAATTTTTTTGCGATCATTAAAATATCTAATTAAATCTAATTGAGTCGTTCTATATGTATAATTAAAAATCTTTGTAGTGTTAAGTAAAATCACATTTGAATTAATTTGTACGTTATTTTATAGGTGTTATTGTATAATATACACTTCCATATAATTTTTCTCTACTACCTTCAAAGATTCCATCATCTGGTGTAAACACTCCATATTCAGGTTGTCCATACATAGATCCGATATTAAGAAATAATTTATCTCGCCTTTCAGGATTATATAGCATTTGCTCTTTATAAACTATCTTATTATTGTAAACAAAGATAATTCCACTAACTAAATCCAAGGAATCTTTAAAATCAACTTGCAAAAGGTCACTTATTTCAGCGTTTGAACTACCCACTTGATAAATTAACATTTTGTCCCACTTAAAATCAGTGATATCACGCATTACTATTCTACATGTATCGTTTTTATCATAATTATTATCAATATATTGCATTATTTTAGTACTCAATTTATTTTTATTGCTTATAGCATTTTTATATATTATAGTAATTGTTAATCCTAAAATGATAATTATTGATAAGAATATTGTTATATAACGTAATTTTGTTTCTCTCATATTTTTTCTCCACCCTCATATACCTTATGTACAGACTTTAGTTCTAATGTTTCATACATTCATCCAATTAGTAAGTCATAAATAAACTACCTATTACATTAGATGTACAAATACAATCTCAGTAACATAAATTAAAAACATGAAATATATAAATAATATTTCCATCATCTTGTTTTGCAATGAATGCCCATACTTCTTGAGTCTTCATAGTGGGAAAAAAGTATGTTTCGTACCATCAGTAGCTATGAAATAACAAACCTCTATATTATTATCATCTAAATCCCACCATGAAACATTAAGCCCGATATTCGGAATATATTGATTAGATTCAATATCATATTCCATCTCAAAATACTTAAGAAGATCTTCTTTAATTTTTTCTATGTCATGATCATTTATTTGTATTTTTGTTGCAAACCTTTTATTCCAAATATAATATTTAAAATGAATAATGTTAGAGGTCTTCGGTAGTGTTAGTTGTATTTTATTTCAATTACTTTTTCAGGATTTCTCTTTGCATTATAGTAAGGCATAAATATGATCCCTACCAAAATGATTGCAACTAATATTTTTATTAAGTTTTTATTATTAGTTTTATTATTAAGAATCACTCTATACTCCCTTTATTTAATTAAATTTAATATTATTGCTATTATTAGCGTTTTGAATTAAGTAAAATAATAAATATTAGTTATATAAATCCTGTAAAAGAGTTTCACTAATTATCTTCATCTCTTCTTTAGTAATCTCACTGTTTTTATTTAAATCGATTTTATTCTCGGTAAATTCGCCTTTCACATAATTCTAAAGGTGTTCTAATACATCACTATTTCCTGTAGTTATAAGGAATTTTGAACATGCCTTAACCCATTTCCATTCGGCTTTATCATAGAGAATATTACACACTTTAACTAGTGACTGATACTCAGCTGGATTCAATTCATTTATATCATCAATATCCACACTCTTGAAATCGTCATTATCAACTTTATAAATTAACTTATTATACATCTCATAACATCTAATGTCGGTTGTTTCTATTAAGTTTATTATATTGGTTTTATCATACCTACCATCAACAAGAACAGAAATAATTCGTATGTTATTTTTATTATCATATATATTAATATTTGTATCCTTTTCCGGAAAGTCAGTGTAATGATACTTAATTAAGAATTCATCTCCAAAGTCAGTTTGTATTATTTCTTCAGTTTTAATATCCGTTATTGACCAGTCTGAAAAAGCTGATTTTAATAAAAAGACTAGACTTACCAAAAACAACATTATAAAAATTATAGTTATTACTCTTTTCATTTTATTCACCTTCCTTTAAAAGCTTTACTCATTCGTCATATACAAATAAATTTACTAGACAATTTTATGGGAGTAAAAGAAATGCCACCAGTAGGGCCAGATAATATTATCGGCAGTTCCTGAAGTTGACCATACCGTATTTTCCCATTCTTTATATTCCCACTTTTCACCTATTTTTGTAAACGCCAATATGTTTCCCATGGAATTACCTTCACTAACACAATATATTCGGGCCTGTGTATTGGAATAGTTTAATACTTTCAAATACTTAATTGGGGTTATCATCGTGTTCTCCTGACATAGTATCTTAAACTCATTGCTATGTAATGATGTTAAAATCTCACATCGTGCAAGTGAAATCACCCATATTAATAAACAAATAATCATTGGTGCTAATATAATAACAAATCTCTTTTTCATATAAATTCTCCAATGTGATATTATATCCTTTCGTATTTTACTATATCAATTTTATCCTATCTCAGTTCCTTCTGGGACAGGCTTATCTCAATATACTTTGGAGCGTAAAAATATTCATCTTCTTTTTCATATATTTTTCTTTTTTTTATCACTGAATAGTTTAATTCCAAAGCTTTACAGATATCTTTGACCGGTACATATGCAATATCATACTGCATTCTTCTCATAGGATATTTCATACTCATTTGCTCGCCGTTCAGTGTATAATTTTTTGAAAAATCAGTCATGACCAATACATTATCTCCGTATTTACAGGTGAGAGTCCCTGTTTTTTTATCATATTTAACACTTCCACCTAATGCCTTAAGCAACGGAACAGCTTCCACATAGGCCTGATATTTGTAATATGCCGTCAGATAAGGAAACTTTATGGTTTTTCCATTAACTCCGATATCTACGGGATTAGTATAATAATCATACCTGCTAATAACTCCATCCCAACCCCCTTCTTCATATATTTTATCAAGGATGGGTTTAATTGGCTTATAATCTAAAATGCAATTATCTTGCAATCCAAGCCAATATTCGAAGTTTTTTAAGTCCTTTAAGGGAGTTACATCAGTTATGCGGTTATTGGATAAATCTAGCGTTTCTAGATTTGTAGCTTCTTTTAATAACGTAATATCATAAATTTTATTATTTACCATTCGCATGTAAGTGTAATTCTTCATAGTTCCTATTTTGCTTAGAAAACTGATATTGGTTAGTTCGTTATTATTAATAATAAGGGCATCCAGATTCTTCAATTTACCCATATTATTTAAAACAGCCTGAAAATCTCTCCCTTTTATAGCATTATCTGAAATGTCTAATGCTCTCAGTTTATTTAACATGGATATTGGTTTTAAATTAGTAAAATTGTTACCTCCAGCATAAAGGGTAACTATGTTACCAAAATACTGCAAACCCTCTAAATCAGTAATTTTAGCATCTTCAATAACTAACAAATTATCTTTTTTAGTAAATTCATATGCCATTTCTTTTGTAAAGACTTTATTCCAGTTATAGTATTTACTCAATGCCTCATGTAAGTTTTTATCATTAAATATAATTTCATTATCTGTTTCTGCTGCTACCTTATTTGAAACAGTAAATATTGAAATTAATAGCAGAACAATCACAACTATTTCAAATTTCCGTCTCATACAATCCCCCCTTACTTATTTTTGTTAGAGTATTTACTAGGCTTAAAAAAAAATTATCATATTCGAGTGTATTAGTTTCACTATCACCGTATAAGAAAGTATCTATGTATGTTCTTGTATCAGTTTCAGTTTATGTAATTCTTTTATCACCAAATTTCCATTCGTCGCTTTCTTCATTATAATCCCATACCCAATACAAATAATATGCCGTTTCCTGTGTGACATTCTTTCCATTTAAATAAGTAGTAGCACTGCCATTTTCACATTTTCCGTTGGCTATATCGTTTTTTATTCTAGTTATAGAAGTATCTTTTGAAGTTGTTTTATTGTCCAGGATAGTTATAGCTGGATTTATAATGTAGTTTGTTATAACTCCTTTTTTGTTATATGATACATTTATTAAAATGATAATAGCAGTATTTATTCTTTCAGTGATAATGTTATAAGGATTATTTTTATCATCTGTAGCCCCGTTATATTGTAAACTATTAAAACCATGGAACATAAAACCCCTGTAAAATTTTTTCAGTTTTTGCCTTGTAACTCATTTATCTTCGTAATAATACCAATTCTCCTCAGATAAAGGTTCCAATTTAGTTATCAACTCATTTTTAGGGCGCTCCCCATCAATTGAATAAACAACTCCACGGCCATAGTCTTTATTAGACCACCTTTGGAAGTATATACCATTGCCATTCTTTGTTATGACATTGTAATTATATTTATCGAATAAGTCTGTGATACTAGTAGCTATTAAGTCATCTGATATTTGAATATGATTACCTACTTCCATGTCGTTTACAGAAGCAAACATTTCCCCTTTTTTATCAGTTGATGTTATATAAATGCTATCATACTCTTGTTTCTCCAAATATTTTGCAACGCTTGACAATATTTCTTTGTTCTTAGAAAACTTATTTTCCATATTATGTTTTGAGATTGGTGATGGATATAATGCTTTAATATATATTATTGATACAATAGTTCCCAAGCAAATAATACTTATTATAACAACTATTGAAATAATTAAATGCTTAAACACTTTACGCATTATTTCTCCTTAGCCTCCTTATCCTTCTTATACAATTCGATTCCTTTTGTTATTGCATCATGGTCATTGAACTCATTTGTTCGTTTTTCTTTATCTGTAATTATCCCCCATATGCCCGCCGCATACATTGAACCCCCAATTAAGACAGTTTTTGAAATTTTTGCTGCTGTTCCAGTATATCCATACATCATATTGCCTAATTCTTCTGGTGTAGTTATAATTCCATTTACTACTATTTGAGTATCATAACTTCCGGGGAATGGAGTTCCAACAGTATTTTCCCAAGATTTTTTTATTTTAATATCCCATTCTGCTTCGTGATTTACCTTTGATTTAAACCATTTCAAGTCTCCTTTGTGGTTTGAAGCTTCTACTCCTTCATTCGAAAAAACTGTATTAATTGGTTCTGAATAATCATAATACTGTACACCATCTATAGTAGTAATTGTTACCCCAGCCTTTTTCAACTCATCACTTAAAGTAAGATTACCAGGTGTTGGTTCGTCCTTCTTTTCATTTCTGGTAATAGGTGTATACTGTACGGACGAACCACCACCATCATTTTGAACAGTCATGTAATTTACTACATGCTTACTTGTCCAGTTATCAAGGTGCTTTCACCAGTGGTTTTACTTACTAAGTTACCGTTTTATCATATACATATCTTAACACATCACCATTGGAAGTTAAAGTAGATATCAAGCGATTTTGTTCATTGTAAGTATACATAGTGTTAGTAATAATTTGACCCTCTTGAACTTTTTCACTTCTTCGGTTTCCTGCGTTGTCATAAGTATACGACGTAATTCTTCCGGCTGGTTCTGTTACTCGACTTAGACGGTTTAGAGTATCATAGGTATAATTCGTAGTTCCTGTATTATCTGTCTTGGTTAATTGATTTCCTGCAGCATCATAAGTGTATTGATATTTTGATAGGTTTACTCCAGATTTACTTGTATTCACTAAGGAAACAACTTGATTATTCTTATTATAATTATAGGTTTCTGTTGTACCATCTGGATAAGTAACTCGGTATCTGTTACCATTAACATAATAACTATATACAGTTGTTTTACCATCGGCAGTTACCTTAGATAATCGTCCAACTTTATCATAAGTCTTCTCAGTAATATTCCCTAATGGATCTTTGGTTCTCTCAATATATTCGCCGGTTGTTGCGATTGGTATGTCATATTGATACGTACTTTCACCGATGTTCGGAACTTTTTTAGTTATGATTCGATTCTTCGCATCATAACGTCTCTCTGTTGTTCCAGATGCATCTGTCGTAGTAAGAACATTGTTATTATTATCATAGCTATAACTAACGCTCTCACCACCTGCATCTTCTTTTATTAGTCGACCAAATCTATCATATAAATAAGTAGTGATTACTCCGTTCCTATCTTTTTTAGTTGCCATTTTCTTATTGGCATAATAGGTATATTGTTCCATCTTACCAATATCATTTTCTCCTAATGGATCTATCTTAGCGATTAGTAGATTTATAGCATTATAACGATATGTGGTAATATCTCCATTGCCATCTGTCTGGGAAATTACGTTACCATTGTGGTCATACGTATAGGTAGTGCTCTCATTTAAAGCATTCGTTACTTGCATTAGATTATTTTCACTATCATATTGATAACATGTTGTGTTACCTTTTCCGGCTTCTTAAATTCTATACCCAATTTCTTAATATCCCTGCTTATTGCATTTTCCTTTAACGTTCCTTTGAACAGTTTTCTTACTTTAACAACGTCTCCAAATCTATTCTTAAATCTCCTCCCCATATACTTATCTTTTGTCCCTTAAAATGTGATTTTATGATTTATGTTATTTTTTTGATCATTACTGTAGAATACAATTAATTTATAGCATTGAAAAAGGCCACTACAGCCGAAACTGCGTGACCTTAAAAACTATTTAGATATAATAAACTCATTCATATTCAAATATGGCTTTCTGTCCAGTAACTACAAAATGGTCTTTATCACTATTTTTCTCAAATAATCTCCAACACTCGTCACTTGAAGAAGAATTTATCAACACTTCAAATATATTTCCATTTGATAGGGTTAGCTTTAAGTCGCCAAAAATGTTAAACTTATAATTATTGATACATACCTTTCCTTTGGATAACAGCCAATGCATAGACTTTTCGTCAAATAGATTATTTCCTTGGATATCCCATTCAAAGTTCTCACACCATTCTATTGAGGAGTTTGGAACGTAAATATCTGATGACGCAAAAATAATTATTCTATTTTCTTTATCAATCATTCTGCATGGGCATTGTACGTGTAGGCATAGCGAGCCGGGCAATATATCTTTTCCTGTAGATTCTGTTTCAACAGCTATATCAACAAAATTCAACCATATTATATTAGCCGCCCTTCCAATACTACTTAAATACTTACCCTGTAATTGATTTAGATAGTTCTCTATTTCAGAATTCATTATTTCGACCTCCATTTACTATTTTCCAAATAAGTCCTTAGCTATATCAAGAATTTCGTTATAACTATAGCCTTGACCTGTAATATAATCATGTAACTGTCTTGATTGTTCTTTTGTTAATCCTAACTCTTTGGCGATTTTATCTGTTTGCTCATTTTGTTTTTGATTATCGCGCGGAGCATTACCTTTTTGTTTTCCGACTCGCTCTGTTCTTCCTGTATCATAATAATCATCATAGGTATCATCATAATCATCATCCGACTCAACCGCTAACAGTTCATCTTCGCCTACATTAACTTGTTCTGCCGGCCATAAGATTGTAAATACTATTGTCAGGATAACAGTTGCTGCTATATATGGGTTAGATACAACTACTTTTGCCGCTTGTTCTCCAGCAACCATTCCTCCTGTTACAGCTATAGTGCCATCAAGATTATATGAAAATGAACTTTCCTGTACAGTATTAGCAAAATTACCCGTCCCCTTATTATCTATAATTTGCGTAGTTTTAGGTCCTGTAGGTGCAGGCGTAATCCTCACATTATTATATGAATTTCTATTATTTCTACTACCATTGTTTTTTTGTGTCTTATCCTTATTTGGATCTTCCGTAGCAATATCAAGACTTGCCATTGTTTTAGAGCCTACGATACCATCAACCTTTAATTTATTTTGTTTCTGGTACATCTTTACCGCTCGTTCGGTCTGGGGCCCAAATTTACCATCGATTTCACCTTTATATAATCCAAGATACTTTAATTCATACTGTAATTGTTTTCATCCTCACCTTTGTCACCACGTTCAAGAGTATGTCCACTGGGGTCAATATACATAATCGGATTATTCGCACAATAGGTATATAGATTTAGGCTCAGCGGGTCATTGGCTTTTCCTCGGTAAGAATCCTCTGTTATAAATCTCGCCGTTACACTATCATAATACCTTGCATTAAGATAGTAAAGTCCTGTTTCAGTATCATACTGGTAACCTACATATTTGATATTGTTATTCGCATTACCTGTCTGATATAGCATATTTCCAAATGCATCATAGTCATAGGTTGCTGCTATAGTGCCATTTGCGTCTATTAAACCAGTCACATCACCATGAGCATTGTATAAGTAATAATAGGACTGTGCACTCATTCCAGAAGTTGCTTTTACAGAACGATATAAGAGATTAGTTCCATATACTTGGAATGCCTTTTGTGTATTATTTTCATTTGTTTCTAAAACAACCTTGTCACTTTCATATAGATACCTTGTTGTGATACCATTCGTTTTCTTTTCAATACGGTACCCATCTGCATTATAGAGATAGTTACTTGTGGTGTCTTTTGTTTTTGCCTTTATAAGCTGATTGAATTTATTATACGTATAAAGGGTTAGGTTATCAGAACCCGTACCGTTCTCACTATCACGGCTAATGATAACTCCGAAACCTAGTAATTCGTTTGTTTCTGTACCCGTATTACCATTTACTTGTCCAGTTATCAAAGCGCTTTTGCCAGTGGTTTTACTTACTAAATTACCATTTTTATCATATACATATCTTACCACATCACCATTGGAAGTTAAAGTAGATACTAAGCGATTTTGTTCATTGTAAGTATACATAGTGTTAGTAATAATTTGACCTACCTGAACTTTTTCACTTCTTCGGTTTCCTGCGTTGTCATAAATATAGGATGTAATTCTTCCAGCTGGTTCTGTTACTCGACTTAGACGGTTTAGATTATCATAGGTATAATTCGTAGTACCTGTATTATCTGTCTTGGTTAATTGATTTCCTGCGGCATCATAAGTGTATTGATATTTTGATAGATTAACTCCAGATTTACTTGTATTCACTAAGGATACTACTTGATTATTCTTATCATAACTGTAGGTTTCTGTTGTACCATCTGGGTAAGTAACTCGGTATCTGTACCATTTTCATAGTAACTATATACAGTTGTTTTACCATCGGCAGTTACCTTCGATAATCGTCCAACTTTATCATAGGTTTTCTCAGTAATATTCCTTAATGGGTCTTTGGTTCTCTCAATATATTCACCAGTTGTTGCGATTGGTATGTCATATTGATAAGTGCTTTCACCAATGTTCGGAACTTTTTTACTTATGGTGCGATTCTTCGCATCATAACGTCTCTCTGTTGTTCCAGATGCATCCGTCATAGTAAGAACATTGTTAGTGTTATCATATGTATAACTTAAACTTTCACCACCCACATCATCTTTTAATAGCCTACCAAATCCATCGTAAAGATAGGTTGTAATAACGCCGTTCCTATCTTTTTTTGTTGCCATTTTCTTATCGGTATAGTAGGTATATTGCTCCATCTTACCAGTATCATTTTCTCCTAATGGATCTATCTTTGCTATTAAAAGGTTCATAACATTGTAACATTATGTGGTACTATTTCCATTACCATCGGTCTGTGAAATTACGTTACCATTGCGGTCATACGTATAGGTAGTGCTCTCATTTAACGAATTGATTACTTGTATTAGATTACTCTTCAATAAAAAGTCACATAGTTTTGATTATCACTGTAACATAGACAGGATAGTACAAAATTGTGTGACCATTTAAATTTACAATAATGTTATTTTGTGTATCTGTAAATCAAAACCTGTACTCTCAATCTACTAATATTAAGACAGTATTTTAAAAATAAACAGATGACAAGCTATTATAATGTCGACTGATAGATGAATACACTGCTGCTTTAAGTGAAGACTATAAGCATTTACTATTAAAATAAACGTCTTCCAGAACCATAATAATGTTGAGATATACTAAAATGATTAATATCTATCCAGTATTACCATCTCATTTATTAATATTTTAATGGCACATAACAAATAATATTATAATAATTACTTAATATCTTAAGTTATGCTGGAATTCTTAATAATATTTCCTTAATTACAATAAGCCCATCATTCATATCCAACAAATCAATCGGTCTAGTTCCATTAATTAAAGGTAACTCGAGATAAAACCAAGAACTAGCTTGACTTTTTAACTTATAGCAAGCTACTTTTTTTACATCCTCTGGTATCTTAAGTTCAAATTCTTGACTTGATATTAGTTCTTCAATAATTTCAATATCTTGATTACAAATTGAAACATAATTTTCCCAATCTTCTGATTTAAATTCTTTTATAAATATTATATAATCCATAGTTGGTCTCCTTACTTTATTTATTTACCATCGAATAAAAATATATTTAACCCACCGTCAGCTCTCGCTGATGGAACAATAATGCCATTATAACCATTCTTTTTTGCATATTCACCAATCTTATGAGTCACATCATAATTATTTCCAATTATATCATCTAAGGTAATACCTAATTGCTTTCTTACTTGAGGGTTGGATACGTCAAGTAAATTTTCTATTTTTACATCAAAAGAATGCATTACTCTTCCATCCGTTGCTATTTTCCATGTATTTAACTCAGCATTAACTATTTTTTCACCTGTACTAAAATACAAGCCGCCTGTTCCTGGTTGGGTATAGCGATGATTTGCTTTTATGTTTCCTGGGTGGATTTCAAGTGGGTCACCTGGCATTCCTTTCAAATCTGGACCTACTGAACGATATAGTCTACCTTCAAAAGTAGCGCCTTTTACCCCGCTCTCTAAAACATCATCCATATGCTTTCCAACATTTTCATGTTCATTTCATCAAAATGTTCTATCGAGTCAATAAATTGTGCGTTATCCGTTGGAAACATATAAGTAACTGCACTTGCTTGTTTCATCAGACCATTTTCATATTGCTTAAATTGTTCAGCTGGCATTTTATCTTTGTTTTTATTTGCTTGATATTTAGCCTGAATATAAGCATACGTTTTCTGATCAACTATACCAGTCGGTGACTTACCGTTTCTGTTACCATTTGCATAATAACTATAATAGTTTTACCATCAGCTGTTACCTTTGATAATCGCCCAACTTTTTTCTAAATCTTCTCGGTAATAATTCTGAATGGGTAATGATATATTTTATAAATAGTTCGGCAAAAAAACCGCCAACCATAATTTTAATGTTGGCGGTAAGATTTCTGTTCATCCTTGGTCTACTTGACAGGGGATGTTTACACTTTTCACAGATAATTATTTAACAATCTTCCGTATTCTTTTAAAATGAAAGTCGGGATGTAACAATCTCCAAAATTGTGAACTTGATTTACATTTATTCCTTAGTTCATGAAATCTTCTATATAAACTTATTTTCCCAAACTCCGGTCTATAGGTCTCTCAATAACTGTTTGTGATGTATATTAGGTTTTTTCTAAATTCCATCTATCTCAAAGCAGTAAAAAAATAAACTAATCATCTTACTTACTATTAAAAAATTGGGTAACATCATAATTAGAAATTGATTTTGCCAAATCAAAAGCTGATATTCCATAATTATTTTTTAAATCTTTATTTGCACCTTTTGAAAGTAATAATGTAATCATTTCGTCTCTTCCTTCAGAATAAAAAACTGCATCAGACAAAGGTGTATTGCCATTATTGTCAAGAATATCAACCAAAGCTCCAAATTGAATTAGTATATTGGCAATTGAAACAAGATACCTTTGAGAAGCAAAGTGTAATGGTGAATAACCATTTATATCTTGCTTATTTACATTTACTCCTTTATCTATAAGCATTGTAACCATTTCTTCTTTGTTTTCCATTACAGCATATATTAGTGGAGTCCTACCATCGCTATCTTCAATTTCAATATTAATACCACAACTTAACATTTCCATTAATCTATCTTTATCATTAGCATAAATAGACGTTAATATTTTGTCCATATTTTGTTTAATAACTTTGTCTTGTTTCATAAAATCTTCCTCCATTACTTATTTTCGTTCATACTTGTGACTTCTATTTGATTTTGGATCCTCAATTTGATACTTTTTAGGGTCGTTCATCCTATCATTAAACTCTTTTTGACTTAGACCTTCACTTTGAGCTTTTGCTTTTTCAGTTCTAAACTCGTTACCAGGTTTATGTCCTAAATCATAGTTACCCTCAATTGGTTTACGTGTATTTGGGTCGATGAATTTACCATCTGCTGTTTTGGGAGCATTAACTTCTACTTGTTTTCTTACATTTTTTTTTATATAAGGTCTATGTAAATCATCAGCCTTAGAGCTTCCATTTTCAGCAAAAAATTGCAAGTTCATCTTTAAAAATCCAGAATTACTTGCTCCTTCCACAACATCATCTGCATACTTACCAGTAGTTTGAGCGACTTCACCCATTGGTACAATTCCTAATAAATCACCAGCTAAACTTAAATTTGCATACATCGTTCCATCGTACAAATATATACTTATTGCTATATCTTTTAAATCGATAATAGTTCCAACTCCTGGAACAAAGTTAGCTACAAACTCCACGGTACCAAACATCATATTCATGACTCTTTCATCTGCATGTGCAATAGAATCAATGAATTCTGAGCTATCCTTAGGGAACATATTAGGCACAGTACTTGCTGTTTTAAGTAAACTATTTTCATATTGCCTATATTGACTTGCTGGCATTTTATTCTTGTTCTGGTTTGCTTGATATTTAGCATTTATGTAAGCAAATGTCTTCTGATCAACTATACCATTTGGTGTTAGATTATTATCTTTTTGAAATTTCTTTATTGAAATTTCTAAGTCACCTTGATATATTCCATCTGGTTTTCCACTAAAATACCCTAAATTATTAAGCATTTTTTCTGTATTATATACATTAGTACCTTTTGAACCTACAACACAAAAGATGAATACATTATTTTTGTCACCAATAAATGAATCAGCCTTATATTCTTCTTTTTTATGTCCACTTGGATCTGTATAAGTAATCGGATTATTGTCACAATACGTATACAAATTCAAACTCAAAGGATCATTCTTTTCGCCCGAATAAGTATCTTCGGTAATAAACCTCGCTATCGTACTATCATAATATCTTGCATTTAGATAGTAAAGTCCTGTTTCAGTATCATACTGGTAACCTGCGTATTTGATATTGTTATTTGCATTACCTGTCTGATATAACATATTACCAAATGCATCATAATCATAGGTAGCTGCTATATTACCATTTGCATCTATTAATCCCGTTACATCACCATGAGCATTATATAAGTAATAATAGGACTGTGCACTCATTCCAGACGTTGCTTTTATAGAACGATATAAGAGATTAGTTCCATATACTTGAAATGCCTTTTGTGTATTGTTCTCATCTGTTTCTAAAACAACTTTATCAGCTTCAAAGAGATACCTTGTTGTGATACCGTTTATTTTCTTTTCTACACGATACCCTTCTGCATTATAAAGATAGTTACTTGTGGTGTCTTTTGTTTTTGCCTTTATAAGTTGATTGAATTTATTATACGTATAAAGGGTTATGTTTTCAGATCCTGTACCATTCTCACTATCACGACTAATAATAATTCCGAAACCTGGTAATTCATTTGATTCTGTACCCGTATTGTCACTTACTTGTCCAGTTATTAAGGTACTTTTGCCAGTGGTTTTACTTACTAAGTTACCATTTTTGTCATATACATATCTTACCACATCACCATTGGAAGTTAAAGTAGATACCAAGCGATTTTGTTCATTGTAAGTATACATAGTATTAGTAATAATTTGACCCACCTGAACTTTTTCACTTCTTCGGTTTCCTGCGTTGTCATAAGTATACGACGTAATTCTTCCGGCTGGTTCTGTTACTCGACTTAGACGATTTAGAGTATCATAAGTATAATTCGTAGTTCCCGTATTATCCGTCTTAGTTAATTGATTTCCTGCAACATCATAAGTGTATTGATATTTTGATAGATTAACTCCTGACTTACTTGTATTTACTAAGGATACTACTTGATTATTCTTATTATAATTGTAAGTTTCTGTTGTACCATCTGGATAGGTAACTCGGTATCTGTTACCATTAGCATAATAACTATATACAGTAGTTTTACCATCGGCAGTTACCTTTGATAAACGTCCAACTTTATCATAGGTTTTCTCAGTAATATTTCCTAATGGGTCTTTCGTTCTCTCAATATATTCACCAGTTGTTGCGATTGGTATGTCATATTGATAAGTGCTTTCACCAATGTTCGGAACTTTTTTACTTATGGTACGATTCTTCGCATCATAACGTCTCTCTGTTGTTCCGGTTGCATCTGTCATAGTAAGAACATTGTTATTGTTATCATAGGTATAACTTACGCTCTCACCACCTACATCTTCTTTTATTAGTCGACCAAATCCATCATATAGATAAGTAGTGATTACTCCGTTCCTATCTTTTTTAGTTGCCATTTTCTTATCGACATAGTAGGTATATTGATCCATCTTACCAATATCATTTTCTCCTAATGGATCTATCTTAGCGATTAATAGATTCATAACATTGTAACGATATATGGTAATATTTCCATTACCATCGGTCTGTGAAATTACGTTACCATTGCGGTCATACGTATAGGTAGTGCTCTCATTTAAAGCATTCGTTACTTGTATTAGATTATTTTCACTGTCATAATGATAACGTGTTGTATTACCTTTTCCGTCAACCTTAGAAGTAACATTACCTCTGGAGTCGTATGTAGAAGTCGTAGAATTACCTTCTGCATCAATCGTTCCAATCTGACGCATATTGGTATCATATAGATACTGTGTAACATGATGTAATGCGTCTAATGATTTTATTTGAGCATTGGCGTTGTTGTAAATGATTTGTTGAACTATGCTATTGGTTGCATCACGAACTTTCCTCGGCGGAATATAGTACAGCCCGCCGTTCGAAGAAAGCTTTTCAAAATAAGACGGCTATCATCAGATAGCCGCATCAAAAATGTACTCAATAGACTTATGTAGGCAAAAACTTATAGGTAATTATTTATCATTGTTTTTTAATACTAATTTCTCTTCTGACACACCTAATATGGCTTCATCAGCATCAATTCCCTTTATAAAGAAAACGTCATCAAAATACGAACTACTTTCAAAATATTGAACCACTGTTTTATCTTTTTGAAATACAATAAGAGTAACACCATCATAAACTGGACTATATGCTTTTGACCAATTATATCCTAATGATTTATTTATATCTTCTACAGGTGTATAGGATCGAAAAAAGTATACTTTATCCCATTTGAATTTCGTAATATTTTTTAAAATTATTCTATCCTTTCCATCCGCATTATTTTTTACTCTCAATATTTCTGATTTAAACTCTCTTTTTAACTCGGACCTTTCAACTTTGGTTTTATAATCAATTCCATAGCTAATAACCAAGTAAATTAGTGGTAATAACAGCGCGAGTGATAATACTAATATTAATATTTTATGTTTCATAAGCATTTCCATTTTAAAAACTCCTTTTATATAATTTGTATAATCAATATCATCATTTCAAGTATTCATCAGGATTAACTACCATTTTACTTGGGTCAGAATCAATACCTCCTATAACAAGTACAGCAGGTTTTCTACCTGTTTCTTCACTTGCAGGTATAATCCAACTTGGATCAAAACCATAAAACTCTGCAACTTGGTCAAGCGAAGTAATTACGTTACCATCTTGTAACGTAATTTCAAATAACTCATCTGGATTTTTATCCTCATAGAGTTCATTATTGTATTATCTCTTACTTGTCCAGTTATCAAAGTTCTTTTTCAAGTAGTTTTACTTACTAAGTTACCATTTTTATTATATACATATCTTACCATATCATCATTGAAAGTCAAAGACGATACTAATCGATTTTGTTCATTATAGGTTAGATATACATAGTATTGGTAATAATTTGACGGTCTGTGAATTAAGTTACCATTACAGACATATGTTGAGGTAGTGCTCTCGTTAAAACATTAGTTACTTGTATCAGATTATTTTCACAGTTGTATTGATAACGTGTTGTATACTTATTAATTCTACCTTAGAAGTAATATTATCTCTAGTGTCGTATGTAGAAGAAGTAAATTAAAAACAAAATCCTTGAATTATGATAATTCAAGGATTTTAAATCAGATATTTATATTTATTTAATTTTATTAACACTTTATATGTCATAATCCTATACTAATTTATAAATCTTCATCCCCCCAAAGTAACATCCTGCTCTTGATACCACTCCAAAGCTTTATGAAATTGATTTATATTAAAATCTGGCCACATATCATCTACCACATAAAAATCAGCATAAACAGATTGAACTGGTAGAAAACCGCTTAGTCTTCTTCTATTACCCCAACGGATGATTAAATCAATTCTTGAAATATCGGATGAAGCGATATCATTTGCTATGTTGTCATTTTCTGATGGATCAAAGCCGTAAGCATGTGTTAAGTCCCACTCCCAGCCATAATTTACAAGAAAGTTTATATTGATTAATCCTTTCCCTATCTGCTCTCTTTTTGTAAATGGTAAAAGGTCCTTTGGAAATGACGGTGAATCAGATTTACCAATAACAAGAAGATTCGCATCAAAATTTGCTAATTGTAAAACTGAATCCACGCAGGCTTTTTGAAATGCTTTTGTTTGAACTGCTGGACGTTTTGTATTATCTTGAGTAAAACCATAGAAAGTTAGTTCTTTCACTCCTAAGGCTACGCATTCTTTATATAATTCTAAACCGGGAGATATGCCGAAATTATAACCATCTTCTTTGTTCATGCCATTATTTTCAGCCCATCTACGATTACCATCCGGTATAATTCCAATATGTTTTGGTAGGCGTTTATATTGTTTCATTCTATCAGTCCTTCCATATTTGATATGAATTTCCATTCTATTTTTCTGTACCAATTAAACAACTTAAAAAATGCTTATTATTAAAGTTATAAATACATTTATGCTTCAATGAAATGCAACATATTTTATAATGCAACATATTTTATAAATTTATTCGTGATAGTTAGTCACTCTTTGGCTATTAAAAAATACACAAAAAAAGCGAGTATGAACTCGCTTTATAAAAGATCGTTTATAAATGAAAGGTTTCAAATTGTTCCATTAATTCAATAAACTTCTTACTATCACCACCTGCATCTGGATGATATTGCTTTGCAAGTTCACGAAACCTTTTCTTGATAGCAACGTTGTCTGCATCGTATGGTAATCCTAACTGTGCTAGGATATCTGGGTCATAAATGCTAAAATTAAGCATGCCATTTTCTTTATAAAACTGATAATATACACGAAAAAAGTATTCGCTGATGACGTCTCTTATTTGATCTTTATTAAGTACTTCTATTGATTTTATGGGATATTTCACGCTTTTTGATGGAACATCATGAAGATCGAAGAATTCGTCCCACACTAATCTACCTTGATGCATCTTAACTATGGTTTCAAATCTTTTATCTTCATAATTCGTAAGATTAAAACGAATTTTTAGCTCTAGTTTTTTAAGCTTTCGAATCTTTCGCTTTATATCACTACAATCTATATTAGTCATTTTAATCCTCCAAAATGCCAACAAAAATCAGTTTATCACCAATATTCTTATATGTATTAGAATTAAACTATATTTATGCATTTTTATCTCATATGATCTGTGCGTCTTGTGTATTATACCACATTGTTTAAATTAATTTAAATACTTATGAATTATTTTATAATCATTTTTATAATAGGTATTCATAAATTTTACATTGATTGAAAATATATGAAGTTTGAGATGGATTTATTTACATAATAACTACTTTTAGTTATTAAACCTTTTACATACCTAGTTTTTGTGAAAAATCAACCATTGCTTCTGAAATCTTAATCTGCTGTGGACAGACCTCTTCACAACTTCTACAACCAATGCAGGCACTTGGTTTCTTTTCATCTGGTAGTGCCATTAATGCCATTGGCGCAAGGAATCCACCACCAGTATAACTGTGTTCATTGTATAAAGCTAATAATGACGGTATGTCTAATTCTTTAGGACAATGACTTGTGCAATATCTGCAGGCGGTACAAGGGAGTACTTTGCTTTTCAACATTTCATCTGCGATATTCAAAAGTGTTTGTCGTTCTTCTTCAGTAAGTGGTTTTTCTTTTTCAAAGGTACTAATATTTTCTACTAGTTGATCGTAATTCGACATACCGGATAACACCACTTTTACAGTTGGAATTGACAATAAAAAGTGAAATGCCCATGCTGGTACTTTCTCATCTGGACGTAACGCTTTTAGTTTGGTTTCGTTCTCATCTGATAATTTACAAAGGCTGCCTCCACGAAGTGGTTCCATAACCCAGACAGGAATATGGTATTCATCTGCTAATTCTACTTTTGCTTTAGCATCCTGGAAAGACCAATCCAAATAGTTTAGCTGAATCTGGCAAAACTCCATCTTGTGACCATACGCTTCTAGAAAACGATTCATTACATCGAAACTTCCATGAACAGAAAAACCAAGATGATGAATATGTCCATTTTCTTTTTGTTTTATCAGGTAATCATAAATACCAAACTTTGGATCCAAATAAGCATCAATATTCATCTCACAAACATTATGAAACAAATAGAAATCAAAATATTCTACCTCCACATTTTTTAAGTTGTTCTTCAAATATTATCTCCACATTTGCCCAATTGGATGGATCATATCCAGGAAATTTCGTGGCTAGATAATAGCTTTTCCTTGGATATTTGCTTAATGCTTTCCCTATAGCAATCTCTGACTGTCCATCATGATATCCCCATGCAGTATCATAATAATTGATTCCTTGGTCCATGGCATAAGCAACCATTTTATCAGTTTCTATCTCGTCAATATTTGCATAAACTCCATCCATAACCGGTAGACGCATAACCCCCATACCCAATGCAGATAGCTTTATTTCTTGAAACTCCTTATAAATCATTTTTTCTCCTTTCATTCTGCTTATTTTAAAATAGATTTGATTTAGTGCTCAAGAAAGCATACTAACCTTTTTAATTCCAAAGAGAAAAACAACTTGAGCACCAAATCTTCTTTACTTTTTAATTACTTCCTAATAACCGTATTTATATCATTTAATATCTTTAATATTTGAACACGTATAACATTACGATTTACATGCTCTTCTTTAATACTTCAATAATTTCTTCTGTTGACAGTACTCTATACCCACCAGGCAGAATAAAACTGGAATTCGCTATATCAACAATCATATCTTCTGTTACTCCTAGATCACTAATCTTCATTACCAGTCCTAATTTATTCATATACTCTTCCATAACTTTAAGACCATCTTCAGCTACCTGCTCATCTGTTTTGCCATCTGGGTTCACGTTCCATACATTGATTGCAAATCGTTTAAACTTAGCAAGTCCATCCTTCATAATAAAGCGATAATATGGCAATGAAACTGTTGATAATGTCATTCCATGGGTCGCATTTGTATATGCTCCAACCTGCTGACCAATCATGTGTACCATCCAATCAGTAGATTTTCCTTTTGCAACAAAGGTATTTAAAGCCCATGTAGCAATCCACATGATATTACTTCTTGCTTCATAATCTTCTGGATTTTCAACAGCAATTAATGAGCTATGAATTAAGGATTTTAATAACCCTTCCATAACATAATCTGAAGTATTATCATCATAACCCGAAAAATATTGTTCTAAAATATGTGACATAATGTCAAAAAACCCGGCTACCATTTGATACTTCGGTAAAGTATAGGTTACTTTCGGATTTAAAATTGAAAACTTAGGAAATACTTTATCATCAAAAACTCGACCAATCTTTAATTTATCTTTTGTATTCGTTATAACAGCACCACCGTTCATTTCACTGCCTGTACCAACCATTGTAAGTATGGCACCAACTGGTATAATCTCATTATTAAGTGGTTCCATTTTGAGATAATATTTCTCCCATGGATCAACATCACACTTAACAGATACGGATAATGCTTTGGAGTAGTCAACAACAGAACCACCACCTACTGCAAAAATAAACTCAATTTCATTTTCTTTTGCAAGCTTCATTCCTTCATACAATTTATCCAAAGTTGGATTTGCCATAACTCCTGAAAGTTCAGTCACATCTTTTCCACACTCTTTTAATATAGTTATTACTTGATCATAAATTCCATTGTTCTTAATGGAACCCCCACCATAAACGAAAAGTACTTTCTGTCCATAATTTTTTAACTCATCGGCAAGATAATTAATTGATTCTTCGCCAAAATATAATTTTGTTGGGTTGCTATAATTAAAATTTCCTAACATTTTTTAGTCCTCCATTTAATTTTATATTTTTTTATTTTAGTTTTTAAAGATATAGCATTACACAAATTACTTAATTACATATTTTCTTTTAAAGAGATTCATGTTTGTCAAATAGAATCTTGTCATTGCTTTTATATAAATCTACATGTTGGTATTTGATTCTGACATTTTAATCTCCTTCCTACACTTTTAGTTAATTTTGACATAAATCCAGTATTAATTTTCATCAGAATGTAAGTTCCTTTAAACTATACAACTTAAAGTTAACTTTAAGTCAAGAGATTTTTTTAAATTTTAAATTTAAACAAGTATAAACATAATAAATGTAGGATATACGTATTAAAATATAATTCTAACATCAATCACGAACAACTCAAATACATTCAAGGAATGCTCTTTGCCGTTAAATATAAAACTGCCTATATCCAATTTTTTACAATTAAATAAAAAACTGTCTTTATACCATTTCTTACAACTAAATAAAAAACTGTCTTTATACCATTTCTTACAACTAAATAAGAAACTGTCTTTGATCCATTTCTTACAATAAAATAAAAACTGCCTTTATTCAATTTCATACAATTGAACAAAGACAGTTTTTTAGTAAATAATAGTTAATTTATTTCTATTCTTTTACTTCATAGAAACTTAATTCATTTTTTTAACGGTAACTATACTATTATTTTTCATAAACATATTACTTAAGTATACACCGAACGTTACGGTAGCTATATCAAATATAGTTCTTATCAATAAATCAATAATATCTGTATCAAATACAATTGGCATAAAGAAATTAAAGAAAAATAAATCCAAACCATAAAATACTGTACCAACAACCAAAGAGTTTTTCAATTGATTGTTATTATTATAATGACTTCTAAACCATAGTGTCACAATTGCTATTATCATACCGGTAAAAAGGGACCAAATAATTGTAGTAATAGGTTTTGTATTATATAAAGAATAGATATCTATGTATTTATATTGAATGATTCTACCAATTACAAAACACAATACAATTAGTATGGATTCTAAATACATTGTTTGAATTGACGGTAATTTTCTAGTTTGAAGCGTATTCTTAGAAATGAATAACCCAAGGAGTAGTCCCATAAAACATAATGCAAGGGAATCCGCTATCGGATAGGATAAAATATCACTTGACCCTACATGTGGAAGCGGTTCTAAAAGATATGTGAACCATAATAAACTACATACGATGCCATATTTTAGACCTTTCATCATTTTCTTTCCAGATATATTTTTTTCTATGGTTAAATAAATGGAAGCAATGATGGAATAAGCTAAAATTCCATAAACAATAAAAACAATCGGCATCGAACCGTTATTTACAAAAATACTAGGTTTTAAGATATTTTGTTCAGCACCTGAAGGCAATATAAATTGCTCCGCCATACGAAATGCAGTAGTAAGTATACCTATTAATATAATCTTTATGATTCTTATCATCAAATTCTCCTTATGCCATAAGATTAAGTCAATTGCGCTACAACGAATATATAGAACTTTTATGTATTTTAATCTTAAATAAACATGACTGATAGTGCTGCTAATAAATTGGTAGTCCCATGAAGAAGCCAACTAGTTACGATAGAACCACCAGATTGTTTTTCGTTTAGATAACCTTCAAACCAACCGATTGTACCTGTAATTAACACAACAAAAATTGCTTTTATTAATCCAATGGTTTGATATAATAAGATTCCGTGTAATAGACCAAAAATAAATGCTTGGGTTATATTTCCTAACAGAAATTTAAATTTAGCGATGAGTCTCTTCGCCAAAAATCCTCTGAAAAATATTTCTTCTGCTAATCCAGTTTGAATATAGGAATATATCAGTGCACTTGCCAAAACTTTAATTCCTTTACCATAAAACTGTGATGTTGTAGCGGAATCTTCTAAACTAACTATGAATGGCATTATAAAGAATGCTACTATAAAAAGTCCCAGCAGTATTAATATCCAATAACTTAACAACCTATAATAATTGTTCGTTTGAATCTTTTTTAGACCAATCCATTCAAAAAAGCGTACTTTTCCTTTTGAAGTAACTATCCACCATACAAATGGAATTATCATAAATAATAATAATTGAACGATTGCACTAAATATATTATCTAACATATTTATCGGCTTACCTCCTACCATTCTTTAGAAGTCAAATGTTAGTAATTGAAATATTTATTTAAATGAATAAAAAGTAACTCTTTAACAATTATATCAATGGAATAAGCTTATATAAGTAAAGCGTAACTTTTTCTAATTATATCATAAAATATTCCATTTTTATACAACAAAACTATTAGAATTTAATTAAATATTGTTTTATATTGAAATTTACATATAATAATATGGAGTTACTGTAATAAATGAAAACAAACTTAGAAATGAAAATAACCTAAAAATAGTAATCAAACTAAAAAATAAAAACAAACTAATAAGTTGAAAACAAACTAGTAAATTGAAAACAACTAAAAAATTGAAAATAACCTTAGATAATAAAAAATCTCAAATACCACCTTAGACGATATTTGAGATTTTTTATTTATTATATATCACATTTAATACAATGCAAACTGTAACAATTAATAATAACTATTAACTATCAAAATATTAAATTTACTTAATTGACTTACTATATATCCATTCTTCTAACGCTTTTTTACTAAACAAATAAGTTCCACTTACATCAATATAAGGAATCTCATTGGGATTACCATTTAGTATTTGTGATATTAATCCATCTTTACTAAAACCAAGCATTGCAGCAGCATCATTTGGCACTAAAATATCATTTGGATACTCATTTGTAAGCGTTGGTGTTAATAAATATAAATATTAAGTTGCCAATATTAAAATGTTTTAAGTTTATTCTCTCACTTATGTTAGAGATTTAATTTATGCTTAATCCAGCTAATGCATTATTTAGATAGTCCATGACTTCTTGTTTCGTTTGTGGTTCATCATGACCTAATACATAAGTATGAAAATCTAAAGGCTCTATAAATTGAATATAGGTTTTTAGTTTTTGATAATCATATTTTCCGTTATTCTCGTAAAAATCTTCACAATCCGCATCACCAACAAATATGGTTTTTTCTTCTGGAATATAAATTATAACCGAATCTCTAGAATGTGGTGCATCAACTTCATAAATATTACAAGCAATTCCACCTAAATCTAACTTTAGTACGTTAGTAAACTCAATGTCAGTAGTAACTACCTTAATGTCGTTTCGATTTGGATATTCTAATTTTATACAATGATCACACATAGGGATATCTTCCCCATTTTGTAAACGATTTTGCATCTCTTCATCAGACCAGCTCCAATTTGCTACTTTTCTTAGCTTTTCATTGGTAACATGACCTGCTATAGTTATACCCACAGTCCTATGCATTCCAAAGGTATGATCCCAATGCCAATGTGTAATGACCGTGAATTCTGGTAAGCAAAGTCCCATTTGATTTAATTCATTATAGAACTTTTCAACATGTTTTTCAGAATTTCCAGCATCAATTGCAATCGATATCTTGTCCCCTTTTATGTATCCGAGTACAGGTCTATCTGTTTCACTTTCATGTGGAAGATAATAAATCCTATTCGTAACTTGTTTTAACTCCATCTATGCATTCCACCTCTCTGGCAATAATTCATCGATAGTTGCTACTCTATCCTTTAATAACACTTCACATTTATAATTCTCATCATGTATTTGATTTATAAATTCACGACACCTACCACATGGTGGAACCACTTCTCCTGATTCATAAACTGCAACCATTTTTATGATTCGATTCTCACCAGCAGTAATCATTGCAGCTATAGCAGCATGTTCTGCACAAAATCCCATAGAACTAGGTGTATCTATACAAACACCTTTATATACATTTCCTTTATCAGTAAGTATTGCTGCTGCCACAGACCCAGCATATGAACTTTTTGAAAGCTCCCTTGGGTTTAATGTGTTTTTTGCTATTTCATATAATTCATTAAATTCCATGTTCCTTTATGTAAGACAAAAGAATGGGGTCTTACATCCTCCTTTATAATTTAATCTTATGTTTGTGCTTTACTCATCGAGTGATCTTAATTGTTTATTACCACGAAAATAACAACACCCTACAAAACCAATCATACCAATAATAATATAAATCAAGGCACTTCCGGCTCCACTTCCCTGTCCTACAATTGTAGAACAAACCTCTTGTAGAATGGATTCCTTACGCATAAAAGGTTCAAAAATCCGATCAGCCAAAAATCCACCTACTAGATAACCAACCAAAATAGATGTATACTGCAATGTATTTCTGACCGCAAATACTCTTCCCTGTACATCGATAGGTACTTTTGTTCTCATAATATACTCAACATTTACTGTTAAAAACGGTATTAAACTATTTCCCAAAAATACAGCAATCACCCAAATATAATAATTACGTCCAATTCCCAACATTCCATTACACACCACAAATGAGAATGACATAACATTTATAATCATTGGTATTCTCTTTTTTGGTTCTTTTAATAACGAAACAAAAATACTACCAACTATTCCAGCTATTCCAACCGCACTACTCACAATACCTAGTTCAAATTTGTTATTACCATTACGTGATAGGATCATAGGTGTTAAATTGCTTTTATAGATTGCAGCTATTAAATTCACAAAACTCATATAAAATATTAATTGCAAAACGTTTTGTCTGTTAATCAAGTAATGAATTCCTTGTTTACAATTAAACAAAAAACTCTCTTTCTTATCTTGGCTAACCATAACTCTATCTGGAATTTCTACAAATAGAAGTAATGTCATAAAAGCAAACAAAAATGTTAGCAAATCTATCAGGATTATAGTTTTAAGTCCAAATAATGAATAAAAACTGGTTGCCAAAATAGGTGTAAAAGTTGTGGTACATGCATTTGATAACGAAATGAAACCACTTGTTTTTGTATAATTCTCTTTTGATATAATCAGTGATATAACGACACTGGATGCTGGATCTTGGAATGCACTTACGATTCCCAAGAAAATATTAATGATGTATAATTGCCAAATCTGAAGTTGATTATTAATTAGTAATAGGAATGTTATTAAGGAACATATAGCAGCTAAAGTATCAGCAATTAATATAATCTTTTTCTTATTCATGCGGTCTATTAAACTTCCAGCTAAGATACTCAATAAAACTGAAGGAAGTAACGTGCAAACCGTTAAGTATGAAGTTGATAAAACAGAACCACTTTTATCATAGGACCACATAATTAATCCAAAGCTTGTCATCATACTACCAAGCAAAGACACGAACTGTCCGATTTGAAATATATAAAAATTTCCTAATTGAGAAGAAAAGAAATTGTGTCGTCTTCTCTTGTTTTTGCAAGTAAATCTATTTTTAAGATTCCTTTTATTGCTATGTAATTGTAACTTTTTCATTTAACTTTACTCCTTTAATTTTAATTAATTGAAATTAAAAAGTGCAAAGTCAAAATCAAATAGCGATTACTCCATGCAAGCTCTATCAATTATGACTTTGCATGGAGTGAATGCAATACACATCTTTTCTGACATATTTCATTATCCTTTCTGATATTTATATATTAGTGTTTTTATAGTGTTAATTTTGGATATATTTTTTCTATCTCCGAAATTAATTCATCCATTGGTTTTGAACCATCCACTATCAATTGTTTACAAGTTACCATCTTTAGCCACTCATCATGCAATGCTTTACTTCTCATATTAATATCCCCAACATCGTATTCTGCTGCCCATTGTAGGAAATTTGTATGATCATTATACATATCTCCACCAGGTTTAATACGTTCTCCAAAATTCATAAATTCTCGGTTTTTAAGTCGATCTATTCTAATATCCGTTGAAGTTATAACTCTTATTACTAAATGAAAGAGCGGAATAAATACATCACCCCAACCGCATAAAGAGCCTGTTAGAACGATTTTATCATTATTATCTATTTCTTCTTGGATTAATTGTATACGACTTTCTACTTCTCTGGGAGTTGTATATGGTGGATTAGTAGGAAGCCAATAATAATCATCTGTATCCAAATGTTTGAAACCATATGTGTTTGATATTTCTCTTCCTAAAGTAGATGTACCTGATCCGGACGCACCTAAAACATGTATCACGTTGTTCATCTATATACTCCTTTCTGAATTAAGGTTTTTATATACACCGAAATTGTGATTGCTTATTATTTATTTAAAACGAATTCTATGTGGAATCTTTTCCTTAGAATTTAAATTTTATTAATTAATGTACAAGCAATTGTTAACTGTTAATTATTGGTATTATACCATTGTTTCGCTAATATTTCTATTATTTTAAATACATATGATTTCAACTAATACCCTTAAGTATAGTTTTACTGCTGAAAAAAGGTTCCATCATGGAAAATCTTTGACACCATGATAGAACCTAATGCAATTTTTACAACGAATCAACTAAATATATCACGATCTAATATTCCATGAATAAAAGCGTATGGATATTTTGTTCCGCATTTATTACAAACTATATAATCGGTTTGATCTTTTTGTTCGCGTTTATCATATAGATAAGGTAAAAATTCTTCTTGATTGTTTCGTCCAGGTGCATCTGAATCAAGAACATAGGAATATATATAACTTGCCTCATGTCTTAACATTAATTCACTATTATTGCAAATTGGACAAATATAACTTTGCTCTTTCATATCTATGTCCTCCAAGATTAAGCTTTTACCTTATCATTACTCAAATTACAATAATTATACCATATGTGTTTTACAATAGCGTTTCATATATTATGGTCTATAAATCTTTATAAAATAAAAGGTCATTTAAGTTTCCATGAAACCAAATAACCTTTTAAAAAATTCAATTCTTTTAATTAAATTATATTTTATTTGTAATTAATTGGTTTACTACCTATTATTAAAGTTTACCAAATCTATGATTTGATGAAGAACTAGGAAATTCACCAGTAATATAATTACTTGCAGTTCCAGTTGTGTTTTGTTTATCCTTAGCATCATTACGTGCTGAAGTTCCAGTAATATAATCACTAGCTGAATTTCTTTCTGCTGTTCCTGTTACGTAATCACTTGCTGAGTTTCTTGCTGTTCCAGTTACATAATCACTTGCTGAATTTTTATCAATATTACTAACGCTATTGTTTGTATTATTTACATTTTTACAATCTTGTTCATTGGTATTATCTTTATTAACACTATTTGAATTATTTCTATCTTTAGCCATTATTTTAACCTCCATAATATAATTTTTATTATTATGTTCGATTAAGTGTTTAAAAATACTACTATATTTCTAGCAGATTTGACATCGAATGACTAAAAATGAAATTGAAATTTTTTTACATTATTTAATGTTTATATCATTCAGCTATATCTTACAAAACAAAAAATAAATCCATTAAACACTATCCACCATATAACACACTACGCTTGTAATTGTTTGAATTTATAGAACTCGCCTTTTTTCTCCATTAATTCTTCATAAGTTCCAATCTCTTTACAAACACCACCATTAATAACTGCAATACGGTCAGCATCTCGAATGGTTGATAATCTATGAGCTACAATAAATGTAGTTCTTCCCTTAGCAAGATTGTTAATTGCTATCTGTATCTTTTTCTCTGAAATACTATCAAGAGCTGAAGTTGCTTCATCTAAAACGATTATTCTTGGATCTCGAACTAAGGCTCTCGCAATGGAAATACGTTGTCTTTGTCCACCAGAGAGATTTCCACCATGCTCACTAATCTTCGTGTCTACACCGTCTGGTAAGGACTTAACAAGATCAGTTAGGTTTGCAGCTTCGACAACTCTCATTAACTCATCGTCACTAACGGATGGTAAACCATAAGTAATGTTGTCTCTTATAGTACCGGAGAAAAGGATTGTGTTTTGTGGGACTACTGCTAGATGTTTTCGGTAAGAATGAAGATCAATTTTATCAATATCAAGTCCATCAATTGTAATTTTACCACTATCAATTTTATTAAAACCAATTACAAGATTAAGTATGGTAGATTTACCTGCTCCAGACTCTCCTACTAATGCTATAGTTTCTCCAGCTTTCACATTTAAATTTAATCCATTTAAAACTGATTTATCATTATCTTTGTAATGGAATACCACATTTTCAAAGTTAATTTCACCTTTTATATCTTTAATTTTCTTTTTCCCTTTATTATTTTCAACGTCATGTGCAAGTAATATATCACCAACAGAACGTACCGATTCCATACCTTTTGAGATGGTTGGTAATAACGTAATAACACCAGATACTTGGTTGACTATTGATGTAAAATAAGTTTGATATAACACCACTTCACCAACTGTTATCTTACCCTTATAGGCTAAATAACCTGTAAAACCCAAACAAACAATTTGAAAAATTTGAAATGCTACCCAACTAACAGAGCCAAAGAAGGATTGTACCATATCAAGTCGATACCCTTTTTCGGCTACACGATTTAACTGAGTTTCCATCTTAACGATTTCTTGTTTTTCAAGGCCATGTGCTCTTGTTACCGGAATAAGTTCCACCATTTCCATGACTCTGGCTGATGTTTCTTCCATCTCTTTTCTAAATTCTGAATTCTGCTCTTTAATCTTTTTACGGAAAACCACGATGATAGCAACTGCTACTGGAATGGTTAATAAAAAGAAAAAGAATACAATAATACTTTTTGATACTGTTATAGTTAAAGCTACCACAACATTTAATAATATATTTAAAAGACTGATAAACAATTGAGACGATAACGTTTCTATGGCTTCAACGTCTCTCATTATTTTTGACTGTAACCGTCCTGATTGCATCTCTTTATGAAAAGAAATTGATAATTGTTGTAATTTACGAACCAGTGAACCCCTAAGACCTGCTTCCACATAACGTATCGCTCTACTATAGAGCCTTGTATGTATAAAATTAGTTGGAACATTTTGTAACATTAGTACTATCATTACAATAATATTAATTACGATTACATGAAACCCGTTACTCTCTTTATTGGTTGCAGCATTGATTATATTTGCGGTTGCAATAGGTAGTAACCATACTGGTGAATGTTTGATAACAAAGAATACGGTTGACCCAATTAATTTAGAGTAATTACCTTTATATAGTCCTATTAGCGTCTTTAAAGGTTTATTTTCATTTTTATGAAAACTTCTTAAAAACTCATTTTCTTCCTCTGAAAATTGACTGACGACTTCAACTTCCTTTTCTTCTACTTTTCTGTCCATCCTATCAGCTCCTGTTTATTCTTAAATAGTCATTTTGTACTGTCTACTTAATTAGATTGTAATTATAATTTTGACATTGTTACAATTAACGAAGTAACTTTCTCATAAAGCTTCCACTTTTATCTCATAAAAATAAAAGGGGTCAAGGATTTCTCCGTATAAATCGTTAACCCCTTTTATTATACCTTTGTATTGCGTTTCGTCAATTCTAAAATTTGACTAACTTTGTATTTTATTTGGATGAATAGTATTCTTTTACAACAAGTTCTGCTGGTTTTCCATAGATATCATATCCGCGTTGCTTATCCGCATCGCCTATATGATACTGTCTCCAAGCCCAATCCCATAATCCAAAGCCACCAACCCAGTCACGCTTTGAAGTTTTATCAAACATTTCTCTGTACCATTCTGCTTGTTCTTCTAGATTAACTTCACCTGCAAGACCCCAGTCATTTGGAACTGCAGAAGATCCTGCTGCTGACATACAACCAGCTTCCGCAAAGAAAAATGGTTTATTAAATTTTTTCACAACAGCTTCAATACGGTCTAATTCCTGATCCCAATCTTGTAATGGATAATAACCACTAGAAGAAATCACATCAACACAATCCCACCATGCTACATGTTCTTCTTGGTATTTATCTGTATTATATGATACAGGACCATTGTAAATGGATTTAATATCCGCAATCAGTCTACGCCATTCAACTTCTCTTCTCTGTGCATTTACCATTTCGCAGCCTGCAATAAACATTTCGCAACCAGTATTTTCAGCGATCTCTGCAAAATGTAATTGGAATGCAGTATAAGACTCAAACCAGTTACTCCACTTAGGTTCACAATGAACATCATTATCAAAAAAGTTAATATGAGCTCTCCAAGTACCATTTAAACAATTTACGGTTGGTTTTAGAGCTACTCTTAAACCAATGGATTTCGCATATTGAATCATTTCAATAAGTTCATCATCTCCTATGGTTCTAAATCCTTTGAAATCTATATATTCAGATTGAGCAGTTTCTTGAAGCCCCGCTGGAACAAATATTACAAAGTCTGCTCCGGTTCTTTCTTTCATGCGAAGTAAACTTTCCTTTGATGCTACCGTTTTAAAACTATCCCTTGGCGCAAAAGAACCAAAGGTTATTCCTTTAATAAAATCCATGTTGTTCACCAATATCTTTCTGTATGTTGTTTCTATAAATAGAAACGATATAATTACACTTTAGTCGAATATTTTTTTATTACTCAATCGTATAAGCCTTTTGTACTGCATCTTCTAAGGTCATTCCAGTAAATAATTGAGCGTGTAAAAATCTTCCGCTCTTTTTGTCATCCACAAATGCACCTACCACGATTCCAGGTATACAACTTTCTACTGCATTTGGAGCATGTGGTCCACCTAAATCCGTTCTGCACCAGCCTGGATCTGTTAAGTTAATCATGACATCAGTTCCTTGTAATTTAGAACCTAAATCTATAGTGATCTTATCAAGTGCTGCTTTACTTGCAGAATAACCAGCTTGTTCTGGTTCATTTCTTATTCCACTTGTTGTATTAATTACTCTACCAAATCCTTTTTCAATCATCTTTGGAATTAATCGATAGCAAATCATTGCTGGAGCGATTGTATTAATTAAAAAGCTTTGTGTATAATCCTCAACTGGAGTTTTATAGTATTCTGTTCTATATGCGATTTGAACTGCTGCATCATTAAATAAGATATCAATATGAGTTCCTTTTTCTTCGATCTCATCCAGCATTTTATTTACAGCATTCATATCGGATAATTCAGCTTGAACCGCATATGCTTCAATACCCATAGCTTTTACTTCTTCTAATACTTTATCTGTATGTCCAAGGCTTCTACTATGAAGGACTAAATTACATCCGTGGCTTGCCATAAATTTCGCAATTTCATATCCAACGCCTCTACTTGCTCCTGTTATTAATGCCCATTTTCCTTTTACTTCTGTCATTGATTTTACCTCCAAAATGACTATTTTTATTTCAATCTATGATTTATATAACTATATTAATAGATAAGATCATTTACAAACAAATACTAGATATCTCTTGTACAGCTTTTTCCATTGCTAAAATTACCTTGTCACACCACTCATCAAATTCTGTATCTTCTACCTGTAATTCTGGGTGATTTAATACATTTTGAATGGTTTGTTTAATACCTTGATCGTAACGTACCGTTGCAACAAAATCTGGTACTAATCGTTTTAATTTCGTATTATCAAATACCACGGAATTCGCTTTATCACCAATTAAAGATCCCTTAAAATCTTGTTTACTACATGCATCTAAAAACTCAGAAGATACATGTATCGCATTTAATTTAACATCTAGTGCATCTGCAATTGCTTGATAGATTTGGTTCCAAGTTAACGTTTCGTCTGATGTTATTTGAACGGATTCACCGATTGCATGAATATTACCCATTAAACCAATAAAACCTTTTGCGAAATCGCTGTTATGAGTCATAGTCCAAAGTGATGTACCATCTCCATGAATAATAACTTTTTTACCTTCTAGCATTCTTTTTGCTACCTGCCAGCTTCCATTATTGCCATGAACACCTAAAGGGATGCTTCTATCATCATAGGTATGACTTGGTCTAACAATCGTAACTGGAAAGCCATTTTCACGATACATCTTCATTAAGAATTCTTCGCAAGCAATCTTATTACGAGAATATTCCCAATATGGATTTGCTAATGGAGTGCTTTCTGAAACTCTATAATCAGATAATGGCTTCTGATATGCGGAAGCAGAGCTAATAAATATAAACTGTTTTGTTTTACCGTTAAATAATCGATAGTCTCTTTCCAATTGTTCTGGAACAAATGCGATAAAATCAGCTACCACGTCAAACTCTAAATTAGCGATACATTTCGCAACTTCTTCTTCGTTATTCACATCTACAGTTATTTCTTTTACATTAGAAGGTAGTATATTATTACGATTACCACGATTTAATATATAGAGTTCATCACCTCGTTCAAGTAATTGCTTTGATATTGCTGTACTAATGGTTCCTGTTCCACCAATAAATAGCGCTCTCATTGTAAACCCTCCGTTTTTATATTATATTGTTTGTTTTAAAGAATAATATGCATTATTTCACGTAACATTATAACGCTGCTAATACTTCTTCAACACGTTTTAATTCAGAACGAATTTGTAATTTTTGTGGACATTTTTTCTCGCAGATACCACAATCTTTACAATCCTTAATTGTTTTACCATCATCATTAATATATTTATTAATTTCCCATTTTGCATGACCTGTTAGTCCATAAACATTATGGTATGTATACATATTAAAGATATGTGGGATATTAATTCCAGCTGGACATGGTTGACAATATGCACAACCTGTACAATATAATTCACTGAATTTCTTTAATTGTTCTACGGCATCACCTAGTTGTTTCCATTCATCTTCTGTAAGAACAGTATCATCACTGCCAATAGCTAAGTTTTTATCAACCATATCTAAATCTTGCATACCAGATAAAGCACAACTTAAGTTTGGATTACCTAATACGAATTTAAATGCAAGTTCATATGTTGCAATAGATGGATTACCCGTTAATTTCTTATATAAATCAGTTGGAGCTGCAAGTCTACCACCACCAACCGGTCCCATGGCAACAACACCTAATCCTTTTGAACCTGCATAAGCAATCATCTCTTCATTACTTCTATCTAAAAGATTATATTGTACCAACATGGTTTCCATTGGTACGCCTCTTTCTTCCGCTGTATCGATTATGTATTTTATATTTTGTGCATCATCATGAAATGAGAAGGATATATGTCTTATTAAGCCTTCTTCTTTAGCCTTTTTTGCTTCTTCTAATAAGTTTAACTTTAATACAACATCATCAAATGCTTGTTTATTAATACCCCAAAAATGGAAATAATCAATATATGGGGTATCCATCTTTTTTAAACTTCTTTCTAGATTTTTACGATAATCTTCTGTTGTTTTACAGTCCCCTAATGATATTTTAGTTGATAACATTACCTTATCACGGATATGTTTAAACGCTTTACCTACTGTAATTTCACTGTTTGAATGACAATAGTATGGTGCAGTATCAAAGTAATTAACCCCGTTTTCATAGGCATGTAATAACATTGGAATTGCTTTTTCTTCATCAATAAACCATTGTCCATCTTTTTCGTATTCCGGTAATCTCATACATCCAAAACCTAATGCTGATATCTTTTCCCCAGTTTTACCAAAATCTCTGTAATTCATAATAGTAAATCCCCTTTCAGATTAAAAGATTATAGATAATTGCAAAGCTATTATGTAATATAAATCATACTTGATGTTTGCAATTTTCCACACATACTATATTTGAGTATATTCCATAGAGTTAACTCTAGGTCAAGGTTTTTTTCAATTTTATTGACACCGCTTCCTGCTTATGTTATTTTAATAACAGTAAATTGTCTAGGTTTAGGAGGATATGTCATGGATTATACAATTAAGCAAGTTGCAGAAAAAACAGGGCTTTCTATCTACGCATTACGTTATTATGATAAAGAAGGCTTATTACCACTAGTGAGAAGGAGTTGCACTGGTATAAGGAAGTTTTCTGACAATGATATTGAATGGTTAGGACTTATCTGTTGCCTTAAGAATTCTGGTATGTCAATTGATAAAATAAAAGAATTTATGAATTTATGTTTAAAAGGGAATGAAACGGTTGAAGTTCGTAGAGAAATTTTATTAAATCATAAAGAACATATACTAGAACAAATGAAACAATTAGAAAATAGTTTAAGTACAGTGAATTATAAAATCGATCACTATAAAGAAATCGGTATCTTCCATATTGATGGAGACCGTTTGGTAAATGAGTAAAACTTTTTAATACGAATACAAAAAAGAGTACGAAATCATTACATTTCGTACTCTTTTTTTGTCATTTAAATTTATTATATTTACCATATTGGTTTCACTTCTAAAAGAATTTCATCCTTAAAACTTAGTTTATATATATCTGGCATATTTAATTTGCTCCAGAAATCATAATTATATTTTTTATTATAGTAGTTCATTATTAGAACCATTATATTTCCGTGAGTACCTATTACTATATTACCTCCACGATACTTATATATAACATTTTTTAAAGATGTTACTCCCCTTTCCCTAGCATAATAACCAGATTCTCCACCAGGTAACGCGAAATTTAAATTCTCCCATACCTGTAAAATAGCTTCATCAAAATTATCAACAGCATTGCATGCCAATTTTCGCTCTCTAAATCCATCATCTATTATAATATCAAGATTATAAAATTGTGCTATACCATCAACTGTTTGAATCGCTCGTTTATATGGACTTGAAATAACATTGGTTATATTTTCGTTAGAAAGTAATTCTGTTACTCTATCTGCATCTCCTAGACCTCTTTCAGATAATGGTCGATTTAACTCATCGGCTGTATATGTTGAATGTGCATGTCGTACGAAATAAATATTTGTTATCAACTATTTGCATCCTCCAGTGTTTATATTCTTTAATTAATTATAAACGATAAAGAATCATTCTTCAGTGTTTACTACTACTTATAGAAATTATAGATAATTGCTTATTTTCCGGTGTATTCTGCTTTATCTAATAAATTACCGCAAGTAGCAAAAATTAAAATCGTAATGGCAATACAGCAGAATGTAAAGGGAAACGTTCCTAAAAATATTAAACTTTCAGGTAATAAAAAAATAGCTGCTACGCTAGCACCTACCCCCGGTGCTATAACTACCATAAATAAGGTTAAACCTAACATACCTGATATTAATTTATTTGGTTGTGATCCAAATATCCTTTGGCACAATAAAGCATATCCAACAAAAATTGCTCCACTAGAAGCATATGCCAAAGCTAGGAATAAATTAAGTAAAGGTGATGTTCTACTAATAATACAAACCACCGTGAATATAATAGCTCCATCAATACAAGGCTTTAATAGCGTGGTGATAGAAGCTGCTAATACTTTCTTAATTGACTTTTCAGGTATCATATAGATGTATGGTTTTGTTAATTCCACCGTTAGTTTACCTAATATAGTAAAAAAGAATTGAATATATACCAATATTCCTAATATCATATACACAGAATTCTTATCTTTCATAAAATACATAAGAATACCAGATCCACCTGCAGCTAAGATCGTATAAGTATCAATAAATAACAATCTACTAGTTCTTCTTTTTTCACATAAATGTTTGTAAAAGATTGCACTAGTACCTTTACCACGATTGATACCCGTTAACTTCTCTTTTACCTTAACTTTACGCTTAATTGTATTCATTTTACCTTCTTTTGCATCCTGAAGTCGATTAAATGTAATTTCTGTACTAGTTAAAACATCTTCATAATAATCCGCATCCCCAGATGTGAACAAAGTAATCAGTATACTTCCAGCCACTAAAAATAGTAATAACGATATTCCTATATATAATAAGTTTCCTTCAATAGAAGCCTTCATAAACATTGTAGCCCAGCCAGTAACTGGTATATATTGAAACATCCTATTATCGATAATATTTAAAACAGCAGATAGAATCGAACCGGTTTGTTTTGTATACTCAAAATAAATCCATAATGCAAGTAGGCCAAGTACCCCATAAAAGATACTTTGAATCGCTTTTTTCCTTTTCTGATTCCCATTGGTAAAGATATAGATGGCAATGGACATTAACTGGCAAAAGAATATCATTATTGCATAAATTATAAAAATACTAAATATTGAACTTGCCTTTAATCCAAAACTCGCTTTTATGGTTCCGACTTGATAAAGGATAAAAATAGCACTTAAAAAAGTAGTTCCCAATTGTTTAATTAAACCATAAACTAATATTCTTCTTGATGTAATTGGTGATACAAAAAGTAATCCGACGTCCGCCATGGTAAATAAAGTAGAACCTGTTGATAATCCAGTTGATATAAAGGAAAATAAAAAAAGTAAAGCTACACCAGATGTAATACCGTACAATATTCGTATATCAGCAAAGTTTGGTGTTGCTACTTGTTCTTTATCACCAAGATTAGCGGCAATAATTATAGCTGTAATTCCAAGTATCATGATTAAATAGAGAATTAACATTGCAGGCTTTTTTCTTAAACTTAGAATTCTATTTTTTAAAGTTGTAAGTAAAAGATAAACTAATGCTTTCATGGTTTCTCCTTCCCTACAATCTTTCTATCCGTTGTTGATGCAGATTGTAACGTATTATCCTTCGTGCCTTCCGTAATATCAAAGAATAATTTCTCTAAATCTTCACCACTTCCTAGAACTTCTTTTCTAGTTCTCCTAGCCGCAAATTTTCCACCCATCATAATATTGGTGCTATCCCAGAATTCAGAAACACTATCTAACATGTGTGTACTAAGTAATATTGCAGCACCATCTGTTTTATACTCAACTAATATATTTTTAAGTTCTTTAATAGCATGGGGGTCCAAACCTACTAATGGCTCATCAAATAAGATAACTTTAGGATTTGGTAATAATCCACAACAAATACTTACTTTTTGTTGCATACCTTTTGATAATTCACTACCAAGTTTATTCTTTTTATCAGATAACTCAAAGCGCTCAAACAATGAATCTGCTCTTTCTTTCCAATTCTCAAGTGAATACGCTCTGGCAATAAACTCCATATGTTCCCATATAGTCAACATATCATACAAAGCAGGAATCTCAGGGATATAACCTAAATTTCTTTTCGCATCCATGGACTTATTTTTCTTTCCACAAATAAGAATTTCTCCCTGGAATCTCAACAAACCTGCTATACTTTTAATAATTGTGGATTTCCCAGCACCATTTGGCCCAACTAGTATTGAGATTTCCCCCGGATGTACGGTAAAACTCAAATCATCATTCGCAAGTAATTTTCCATATTTTTTAGTTACATTTTTTACTTCTATCATACGCCCTCCTAAAGTGGTATTTACTTTGATCTGTTATTTTCTTTTGATTTTTATTATCAGATAATTATTAATACCTACCACACGCTTTTCATTATCTCATACAATTAATGGTAAATCAACTAATAACTGCCATATTGTTAATCTCTTGACATATTATAATAAGAATCTCATTCAATTTTAATTTTTACTAGATAATATTTAATAATGAGAACTTGATATTATAAAAAGATGTTGATATATTTTATTAAAACTGGTATTCTCATATAAATGAATTTGCAAAATTATAACCATGCCAATTAGGAGATATTATTTATGCTTACGATAAGTATCGATATACACTCAAACACTCCAATGTATGAGCAAATATATAACTATATTAAAAATGAAATAAAACTAGGAAATCTACCTCATCAGACTAAATTACCTTCAACAAGAAATTTAGCTTCTAATCTTCAAGTGAGCCGCAATACTATAGATATGGCATATGCACAATTAGTGTCTGAAGGTTACATTGAATCCATGCCGGGTAGTGGGTATTATGTATGTCTGATTTCAGACCTTACGCATATAACGGTAAATAAAAGTAAGAATAACGGGATGTTAAAACCGACTGCAATCTCATACCGTTATGATTTCTCTCCATTTGCAATAGATATTAGTAATTTTCCTTATAATATCTGGAGAAAATTATCAAAGGATTGTATGAATGAAAATAATAATGATTTATTTCTATTAGGTAATAACCAAGGGGATGAAAGTTTAAGAAATGCAATAGCCAGATATCTTCATGAATCTCGTGGTGTGAATTGTAATACAGACCAAGTGATTATTGGAGCTGGTGCCGATTACCTTCTTCAGATTTTATCTCAGCTATTACAGTATATAAAGAATGATAACAAAACCGAAACTGTTAGAACTAATGGTACTTATAACTGTTTGGCTATGGAGAATCCAACTTATAAGCAAGTTTATAAGATATTTACTGGGATGAATTATCAAGTTACCCCGATTAACCTTGATCAGAATGGAATTAATATTAATGAACTAGGTAATTCAAACGCTAATATTGTTTATGTTACACCCTCTCACCAATACCCTTTAGGCATTGTTATGCCAATAAAAAGACGTTTAGAGTTGTTAAACTGGGCAAACAATGCACCTAACCGATATATCATTGAAGATGACCATGATAGTGAATTCCGTTATAAAGGTAAACCAATACCTTCCTTACAAGGAATCGATTCGTCAGGAAAAGTAATATACCTTGGAACATTTTCAAGAGCAGTTGCACCTGCTATTCGTATTGGATACATGGTATTACCAGACGAGTTACTTAAATTATATAAATCACATCTTTCCTAC
>JARBTX010000030.1 GCA_029239975.1 Anaerocolumna sp. | reverse complement strand
TTCAATCGATACCCTATCTACAAAAATTTATGCAGAGGTACGTAAAGGAATCAAACCTGAAATGTATGCATTATCAACACTATTATTCTTATCCGTATTAATTTTGTTAGTTATTGTAAATCGTCGTACTGACAAATCTAAGAATACTGTAAAAGTTTAATAAGGCAAACTATATTTATTAAATTAATATATAAAATAGAATCTATTCTTAAGTTGTTTCAAACCTTAAGTAGAGAGACTATTTAAATCAATTTCTAGGAGGTTATGATGAAAAAAACTACCATTATTTTATTATTAATAGTGAGTGTACTCGGTTTAACTGGTTGTAAAAAAAGTAATGAACCAACTCTCTACGTATATAATTGGGGTGAATACATTGACCCTGATGTAATCGATTTATTTGAAGATGAAACAGGTATTAAAGTAGAATATAATGAATTTGCTACTAATGAAGAAATGTATCCTGTTATTCAAACAGGTTCAGTTAAATATGATGTTGTCTGCCCATCTGATTATATGATACAAAAGATGATCAATGAAGATATGTTAGCAGAAATCAATTATGATAATGTTCCAAATATATCGAATATCGACACAACTTATTTAAAAAGTGCAGAAGAATTCGATCCAAGTAATAAATACAGTGTACCATATTGTTGGGGTACCTTAGGTATCTTATACAATAAATCTATGATAGATACTGAAATTGACAGCTGGAGTGCTTTATTTGATAAGGACTTTATTGAAAAGAATGGGTATGCTGGTGATGTATTAATGATTGATAGTGTCAGAGATGCATTTGGTATTGCATTAACTTACCTTGGTTATTCCTTAAATACAACCAATGAATCTGAAATAGATGAAGCAAAACAATTATTAAAAGATCAATATGATTTAGTCGATGCATATGTTGTTGATCAGGTTCGTGATAAAATGATTGGTGGCGATAACCCAATTGGTGTTATATATTCTGGTGAAGCCATTTACACACAAAGAGAAAATCCCGATTTAGAGTATGTAGTTCCAAAAGAAGGTTCTAATGTATGGATTGATGGATGGGTTATTCCTAAAAATGCTCCAAACAAAGAGTATGCAGAAAAATGGATTAACTTTATGTGTGATCCTGAAATTGCTTTAAAGAATTTTGAATATATTACTTATTCAACTCCAAATAAAGCTGCAAGAGATTTAATCCAAGATGATGATATTAAAAACAGTACTATTGCTTTCCCAGACGCTTCTGTTTTAGATAGATGTACTACTTTCCAATACCTTGGTGAAGATATGGAAAATCTATATATGGAAAAATGGAATGGGGTTAAGGCGAATCAATAGTTTATATGTCTATAATCGACTTTGGCGGATATTTAGGCTGAGAAACATAAGAGCCTGTATGTCTTTTGTACGAGTTTTCCGATACTCTGACACGTAATTTAAAATGTGCACCTAGATAAGACAACAAGTTGCCTTTTCTAGGTGCACATTTTTTTATTACGAGTCGCCGTTAACGGAAAACTCGATTACAAAAGACATACAGACTCTTATGTTAATTTAGTTTATTGAATTTGCGCTTTTAGAAAAATTATAAAACTGTTAATCTTCAATTTATCTTAAAACATAAATGTAAAAAATTTCATTGATATTTGTTTGATTATTTATTTTTTAATAACTCTTCTATATTGGATAGCTTTTGTTTTATTTCCCTTATCGAATGATTAATCCAACCAATGTATAACAATATTATTAAACCAAATAGTATTAAATACTCCATCTTTCTTCTCCCCTTAAGAAAAAATAAATAGATAATCGCGAAACTACATAAATCTAATGTTTTATCTTTAGTTTTATTTTGATAAACTACCTTACAATATTACGTTCTTCTCCGCTTAAAAAGGCTTCTATATTATCATGAACTTCTTTAACACATCTTGTTCTTGCTTCTACTGTTGCCCATGCGATATGTGGTGTAATGATAAGTTTGGTGCTATCTTGTATACGAATCAAAGGATTGTCTTTTGACATTGGTTCAACTTTTATTACATCTAATCCAGCACCTGCTATTTTATTCTTTTCAAGAGCTTCCACTAAAGCATCTTCATTTACAATTGGTCCCCTACCAAGATTTAATAATATGGCGGATTTTTTCATCTTATCAAAAGCAGCATCATCGATTAAGTTTTCGGTGTTAGCATTGAGTGGTGCATGAATTGATATGATATCCGATGTAGAAAGTAAAGTATCAAAATCTACTTGTTCATATGGTTGATTATTGTTATTACCAGATGTGGAATAGTATATTATCTTACAGCCAATGGCTTTCGCGATTTCTGCAACCCCTCGACCAATTTCACCAAGTCCTATGATTCCCCATGTCTTATCATAAAGTTCATTGAATTTCATATCAAATCGGCTAAATATATCACTTTTTATATATTCACCGCTTTTTACAAAATGATCGTAATAGTGAAGTTTTTCATACAGATAAAAGAACAGTGCAAAAGTATGCTGAACGACGGATCTAGTTGAATAGCTTTTCACATTCGCAACTGATATGTCTCTTTTATTCGTATATTCAAAATCTATAATATTCGTTCCAGTTCCAGTAACACAGATTAGTTTTAAATTGATTGCTTTTGATAATGTTTCTTCGTTCATTGGGATTTTATTCACAATAATAATATCTGCATCTTTCACACGATCTGAGTTTTCATCAGGCACAGATTTGGAATATTTTATTACTTCACCAAAATGATCAAAAATGGATAAATCTACATCATTCCCTAATGTATCTGTCTCTAAAAATACGATTTTCATTATATTATATCTCTCCGTTCACTTTGTGAAATTTCACGATAACCTGATTATAAAATATTAACGTACTCGTTCTGGAAAACCGACCTTCTTTTGCACTTTACGTAATGTTTTTGTTGCAAAATAATTCGCTTTCTCTGCATTGTCTTTTATAATACCGTCAATGTAATCTTTATCTTTTGTTAACTGAGCAAATTTATCTTGTATTGGCTTTAATACAGAAACTACGGATTCACCTACAGCAAGTTTAAAATCACCATACCCAACTCCATCAAACTCTTTAACTACTTCATCGATTGTTTTATTTGTTGAAACACTATAGATATCTATTAAATTCTTTATTCCTGGTTTCTCATCGTTATATAAAATCTGATTGTCTGAATCGGTAACCGCTCTTTTGAATTTACGTATAATAGTATCTGGATCATCCATTAAATAAATACTAGCATTAATATTTTCATCTGATTTTGACATCTTCTTCGTTGGATCTTGAAGACTCATGATTTTTGCTCCAACTTTTCCTATATATGGTTCTGGTATAGTAAACACATCTCCATAAATACTATTAAATCTTTCTGCAATATCTCTCGTTATCTCAAGATGTTGCTTTTGATCTACACCTACAGGAACCACGTCAGATTGGAATAATAAGATATCTGCTGCCATTAATACCGGATATGTGAAAAGTCCAGCATTAATATTATCTGCATGTTTTGCTGATTTATCTTTAAATTGAGTCATACGATTTAACTCACCCATATAGGTAAAACAATTTAAGATCCAGCTTAATTCTGCATGTCCAGATACATGTGATTGATAGTAAATACAATTTTTAACTGGGTCAAGTCCTGCAGCAATATAAAGAGTTAACAATGTCCTTGCTCTTTTTCTTAGTTCTGCTGGATCCTGTCTCACTGTTATAGAATGGAGATCTACAACACAATAAAAACATTGATATTCTTCATCCAACGTAATCCAGTTCTTTAATGCTCCCATATAATTTCCTAAGGTAATATTACCTGTAGCTTGCATACCACTAAACAACGTCTTTTTTCCATCTAACATAATAAATACACTCCTTTTACTTATTTGATTTTGTTAGTCAATTGCGAAACTCTTTAGTTTATAGAATTTAGCATACCATTAATACGAATATTCTAGCTTCAGTTGCCCTACGGGCAAGATTCAGCTAGAAAACACGTATCAATGGCATGCTTAATAAGTAAGTCTTTGAGTTTCGCAATTGCCTTATTTGATTTGTACATAATGTAATGTTATTTATTCTTTCTATTACCATTCATTCATATCATGAAATATAGCATACTTCAAATTAGCTCTTTCTATAAGTACTAATAGTAACAAGATAGTAACCATCTATACGATAACATAAAAAATGACTTCTGTCACAGTAATTACTGGGACAAAAGTCAATTAACTTTTGCGGTACCACCCGGTTTGACGCAGTCACGTCCACTTTGCATGTACAAATTGATTTATACATTCTCCATTGATAACGAGTAGAGTTCCCGTCAGGCATTACTGGGTTAAATGTAACTTTTCCTCCTGATCCTATAAGCCCATTCAATATAACCTTTTTTGCTACAATCCCACCATCTGTAACTCTCTGTAAATAAGTTGTTATATTTACTATTCTTAATTATCGGAATTTATATCATATTTACTAATTAATATAAGTATATCTACGTTATTTCTAAAAGTCAATCCTTATTTTACCTATGATAATTTATTAGAAATACACTATAAAATATTAAGTAATTCTTCAACAGAATCTATAACATAATCGTAGTCGTCTACATGTCCAAATCCATATCTTGCAAATACAAAAGGAATTCCTGCTTCTCTTGTAGCAGTTGCGTCTCCTAAGGTATCTCCAACATATACTGGATTAACCAGATTATTTCGTTTTATTATAAGACGTATATTATCTGCTTTTAATACACCAGATCTTCCTGGGTATTCAAAATCTTCAAAATACTCATGTAAACCGTGGGCATTTAAGAAACATTGTATATAACCTTCTTCACAATTACTTACAATAAATATTTTATACTTTTTCTTAAGCTCTTTTAAAGTTACTTCTAAATTGGGGTACAGTATACCACCAACTTCTTCTATATACGGACACTGCTTTACTATACTCTCTCTCATTATAGCAATCGCTGTCTCTTTTTTTGCACTTAATAATAATTTTACAGCAATTTCTTCTAATGGTAGTCCATATAACTTTTTTAATTTATCTGCCGTTATTTCGTCTGTTACCTCTGGATATTTTTTGGCAACGTCCCTCCAAACTTTAGCTGCTGCATCAGTAGCATCCCATAAAGTTCCGTCTAAATCAAAAATTATACTATCTATCATAAGTATGTCCCTTTCATCTTTTATCACTTTTTAGTTAAATGTAACATCATTACCTTTCTTGCATTATAACGTATCTTAAAATAAAAATCTACCAAATGAGTTATTATTTTATCATCTCTCACCTTTAAATTGATACAGTTTTCATTCTTTTATTAAGTTCTTTGATATGTTATAATAACACTAGTAAGGAAAACGATGATAAAACATTTATATACTAGGAGGACTTATGAAACAAATAGCTAGTTTTACTATTGATCATATGAAATTATTAAGAGGTGTTTATGTATCTAGAAAAGATACTGCTGGGGCTGAAATTCTTACCACTTTTGATATTCGTATGACACAGCCTAATTTTGAACCTGTTATGAATACAGCTGAAATTCATACTATAGAACATTTAGCAGCAACTTATCTTAGAAATCATGATGAATATGCAAACAAAACAATCTATTTTGGACCAATGGGTTGTCGAACTGGATTTTATCTTATCTTAGCTGGTGATTATGAATCCAAGGATATTATTCCATTATTAACTTCTATGTTTGAATTTATTCGTGATTTTGAAGGTGAAGTACCTGGTGCCACTGCAATCAATTGCGGTAATTATTTAGATATGAATTTAAACATGGCTAAATATTTAGCAAACAAATTTTTAGAAGATATTCTATATCATATTTCTGATACACATCTAATCTATCCGAACTAAATATTAAAGGGGCTTTAACAAAATAGCTACAAAAACTTTACTTTGGATTAAGTATAGTTTAAAGCTATTTTATAAAGCCCCTTTAACTATCTCTTAACTCTCCTGTAATAGTAATATTTTTCCCTTCCATGAATATAGTATAATGATAAAGCAGAATTGGAGAAGCCATGGATACCAATGACGGATTGAATAATGCTACCAATAAAAACCGAAGTAGCAATTTAATAAGCCATACGCTTGACATTGTTAAAGCAGCTTTCCCTTATCTAGATAGCGATTCTCAACAGTCCTTAGATCTCATTATAAAAATGGGTGAAGTATGGGATTCCTTTCAATCTCTACGTCAACGAGATACTGTTACTACATTTAGCCTCCGAAAACAGTCCATTGATTTAGAAGCATTGTTAACTAACGTCCGAGAAGTCTGCTATGATAGGGAACGGGATTTAGTTGATATGATATTAAATATGATTAAAGCTAAAAATCTATATGATACATATGTTACTTTAACTCAAACTATGGCTTCTCAGTCTGATTATTCAGACAATCAGGATAACTCAAATAGCACAAATACATCAGGAGGTATGTTCGGTATGGGTGGCAACTCGAATATGATGGAAATATTATCATCACTATTAACCCCAGAACAAAAAAGTACATTCGATAACATAAACCTAATGTTTAATACGATGCAGTATGAATAAAAAATGGGTTATACCCTAGAATAAACGCATGCTGATGTATGCAGATAGGAGTTAATATGAAAGATTTAGAATGGATTAATCACCCTGCAATGAAAAATATTGATGCAAGAAAACTTGCTATTTTAGTGGATTTAGCAAATGAAGCTGAGGGTAAATCTGCTGATAAGGCTTTACCTTTAATGATTAAAGCAAATGCAAAGATGAAAGCACTTGGCTTAACATTTACCCAAGATGAAACTGATTTATTAGTAACAATATTAACGAAGGATATGTCACCAGCGGACAAACAAAAACTAGAAGTAATTAAAAAAATGCTTGCAAAGAGATAAGATAATGCCTGTCTATAACGTAAAGAGATTCGACTTCAGATTCTCTTTTCGTTATAGACAGGCAACCATACTAATACATATATTTTTATACTCTTTTATTATTTTGACGACTAGTCAGAACTAGGTTTATCTAAAATAAATAATTTACTATCTATAACATTCTTACATCTATTCTTACATCTATTCTTACATCTTTCTATATTCCTTTTTATATTAATTTCCCGTATCAGATAAAATCTGCTTGGATATATTATGGATAACTATATAAATGTTAATAAGAAAGGTATCCTAATGTATCAAACCATAGATAATAAAGTAGTTGATAATGTTACTTACTACACCAAAGGCAGAGCTTGGGTAGAAATCAATTTAAAACATCTAAAATGTAATATTAAATCTCTAAAATCTTTACTACCAAATAATTGTGAAATAATAGCTGTAATTAAAGCAAATGCCTATAGTATTGGTGATATCACATTTTCAAAAGTATTAAATGAGAATGGTATTAATAACTTTGCGGTTGCTACGGTCGTTGAAGCTATAAATCTAAGAAAACATGATATTAAAGGTGAAATTCTTATCTTTGGATATACTCACCCTTTTGATTTTGATTTATTAATAGATTTTGATCTAACACAAACTGTGATAGATTATGAATATGCAAAATTACTGGATTCCTATGGAAAACAAATAAAAGTTCACATAAAAATAGATACCGGTATGCATCGTTTAGGTGAACTAAGTTCAAATCTTTTAGATATCGAACGAATATACCAATGTAACAATCTGATAATACAAGGTTCCTATACACATCTTTGCGTCTCAAATAGTCTTGATCCATCTGATATTGCATATACACAATTACAGATTAATAATTTTTACCATGTGATTAATCACTTAAAATCATATGGATATAACCCTGGAAAATTGCATATTCAAAGTAGTTATGGAATATTAAATTATCCCACTAATCAATGTGATGCGGTTAGATGTGGTATATTACTACATGGGGTTTTTAGTAAGGAAAACGAAACAACCAAATTAAAGATTTCATTAAATCCTATCTTATCTATTAAAGCTAGAATTGTGATAATTAAATCAATACTAAAAGGCGATCCTGTAGGATATAATCGTAATTTTGTCTCAACTGATACTATGCGTATCTCTGTTATCTCCATTGGCTATGCAGACGGTATCCCAAGAAACTTATCTAATGGACATGTTATCGTAAATGGTGTAAAAGCTCCAATCATTGGTGACATCTGCATGGATCAAATAATTATAGATATCACTCATATACACAATGTTAAAATAGGTGATATCGTTACCTTATTAGGTCAAGATGGAAATGAAATAATTACTGCTGAAGAGATTGCAGCAAAATGTAATACAATTACAAACGAATTAATTGCATGTTTAGGAGATAGATTAGAACACATTTATTTGGATGAATAATAATGATGGGGCTGTTACCAATAGCATTTTGCTATATTGTAACAACCCCATAAATTAACTATTAACTTTATTATTCTAAATCATCAACATTGGATTCGATTTCTTCATCTGTATTACTTTCATTTACATTATCTGAATTATCATCGTTGTTACTAGATTCAACAACCATATCATCACTGTCTGTTGGTTCTAAGGATACAGTGTAATAACAAACGATTGATATTACTTGACCACTGTCATTTGTAACAGAATAGGTGACTTTATACTCTTCTCCCGCATAACTACTTAATTTAATAGTCAAAGTGTCTGTAATATCTTCACCTAAGCTATTGGTAGCGGTGACTCCTTCTTTCACAAAGTCTTTCGTAACAAGTGTACCATATGGTAATCTTATATGATTTGATACGCCATCAATTCTTGAAGATTCAAAGTAGGTAAATTGTACTGTTTCACTTGTCACATTACCGGCTTTATCTTCAACCTTATAGGTAACATAATAAGCATAATCTTCTTTTGCCTTTATAGATACTTTAATGTCTGAAGTAGATAATTTGGTATGATCGTCTGCTACGTTAACCCCTTTTAATGCGTATTTTTTAAGAGCATCTGTACTTGCAGTTAATTGATTATAAGTTAATTCTCTGTGATTAACACCTGTTAAGACAGGAGCTGTATTATCAATTAAGAATGTAGCTGTCGCTGTGCCAGTTAATTTATTTCCTGCTGTGATTGAATACTCAACTTTGTAAGTGTTTTCTGCTTCTTCTGTGATTTTAACAACTATGTCTTTACTTGAAAGTTTCATGGTTGCTAAATAAGCGGATACCCCTTCTAGAGCAAAATCCTTATCAACAACAGTATCTTCATCGATATAACGATCGGTAACACCTTTAAAAGTAGGTTTTTCTTTTGATTCCTTTACTACAACTGTGATGGATTTTGTTGCAGTTCTTCCTATAGCATCTGTTATTTCATATTTTATCTTATATTTTCCTGCAGTATAAATATCTACATTACCTTCTACTTTTATCTTCGCTGTAATATCCATTCCAGTAGATGAAATGGCTTTTACACCTTTAAGTAAATCAATTTTTGTACCCCAAGTAATAGTCTGACTTTTAGCACCATGGATAAAAGGTGATTTACTATTATAAGGATTATCTTTACTTGGGTCAGTTGGATCCCAACCGACTCCAGCTGGTATTTTGATTGATTCTGGTTTTCCTAAAGGACCAGGATCCTTATCATTGTAAATTTCAACAGTAGTTCCAACTCCACAATTATCATATATCCATTTTGCATCAACCACAGATAATCGTATACAACCATGTGACGCACTAGATCCTAATTTATTGTATTGAGTTGTAGATAAAGTAGATGGGTCCATTTTATAATACCATACGGAATGAAATAAGATGCCTTTCACAATCCGTGTTGAATATTGCCCCCATACGTCACCCATCAGTAATTTCCATCGGTATTTCACTAATGTATTATAGGTTCCTAGTGGTGTCGCAGGTCCAGTAGAACATGCCATTGCTTTCACTGGTACCGTATACTTCCCATTTTCATCTGCTTTGTAGATAGTTACACAATTTTGCAATTTATTTACCTTAATGTAATAAGGGTATTTTTCTTTTGCAGAAACTTTAAAAGTCACAACGAAAACGCTAAGAAACAAGCAACTAAACAATAGTATTCGGATTAGTTGTGTCTTGCTTATTTTTATGTTTCGATTCATCATTTACTCCTTATTCTTTATTCATATTTTTCATAACAGTTATATTTACGAGACAAGTATGAAAAATATTCCAAGCTTAAGATAAAGAATATTTATGTTATTCCTGTGTCAAATCTATTTCAAAACTATTAAACAGTAAATTGGCTTGTGTATAAGTTATAATAAAAACCTTTCTTTTCCAATAATTCCTTATGATTACCTTGTTCAACAATATCACCTTGTTGTAAAACTAATATAATGTCTGCTTCTTGAATAGTAGAAAGCCTATGTGCAATAACAAAACTGGTTCTGCCTTTCATCATCTTCTGAAACGCTTTTTGAATATTGATTTCTGTTCTTGTATCAATGCTACTTGTAGCCTCGTCTAAAATAAGCATAGGTGGATCAATTAACATAACTCTTGCTATGGTTAACAATTGTTTTTGACCTATCGATAAGTTAGCTCCATCTTCTGAGATTTTTGTATCATAACCTTCTGGTAAACGAATGATAAACCCGTGAGCTTTTGCTTCTTTTGCAGCAGTTATAATCTCATCTCTTGTAGCATCTGGTCTTCCATATGCAATATTTTCAGCAATTGTACCAGTAAATAACCAACTTTCTTGTAATACCATGCCAATCGATTTTCGTAATTCATTACGTTCAATATGATAAATATCATTACCATCGATTTCTAACTTTCCGCTTCTAACATCATAAAAACGCATAAGTAAATTTACCAAAGTTGTCTTACCTGACCCAGTTGGTCCAACAATTGCTATCATATTTCCTTTATTTACGTTTAAATTCAAGTCCTTAATTAATGGAATCTCTGGCTTATATGAAAAGTTTACATGTTCAAATGTAACTCTTCCTTCGCAGTCATTAAATTTAATATTAGGTAATACTACTGGCTTTTCATTTTTCTCATCTATTAATGCAAATATTCTCTCAGCAGATGCAAATGCAGATTGTATTTGGGATGTAATGGATGTGATCTCGTTAATTGGCTTTGCAAATTGGTTTGAATAGGTTAAAAAACTTGCTATATTACCAATAGATAGACTACCAGCAATACTTAAAAATCCACCAATAACGGTAACGGAAACATAAGCTATATTATTTATAAAACGAGTCGTTGGGTTCGTTAAGGATGAATACCATTGTGCTTTCTGACCAGCCTTGTATAACCTTCCATTAATCTCTTTAAAACGCTCCAAAGATTTCTCTTCAAAACCAAAAGCTTTTACAATTTTTTGATTTCCTATCATCTCTTCTACATATCCATTTAATTCTCCAACAGTCTTTGACTGTTCTAAAAACATGATTTTAGAACGTTTCGCGATATATGATGCTATCAAAAAACATAAAGGTGTTATAAGGACTACTACTACTGTTATTATAGGGCTAATGGTTAACATAAAGACAAAACAGCCCAATATTATTACTATTGCAGACATGATTTGAGTAATACCTTGAAATAACCCGTCTGAAATAGCATCGATATCATTGGTTAATCTACTGATTATATCGCCATGAGGGTGATTATCAAAATATTTTAATGGCAATGAGTTTAATTTCTCAAAGGCTTCTTTTCTTATATCATGAATCGTACTGTTTGCCGCTACATTACTAACAACTGACATTAACCACCCAAACAAACTACTAAATATATAAATAATAAGTAACAAAGTAATAATCCGAATTAATTCCTTAAAATCAACTTGACCCAAACCAATCATTTTATCAATTGCATTTCCAACTAAAATTGGGCTAAGTATCGTTAAGGTATTTCCTAATATAGCGAAGATAAATACACATATTAATTGCATCTTATATTTACCAACATAACCCCATATTCGCTTGATTGTTGATTTTTTCATATTAATCCTCCAGGCTGCCGAAACACTGTGAATCCCAGCGTCAGCACAATTTACCGTATGAAAAATCATGACTTTTCATACTTTTCTCCATTTTATAGAAACATTACTAATCATATTATCATCGCACTTAACTAACTTCGCTCTTTTGCTCTTGAGATTCACATATTTCTTGGTACACACTACAGTTCTTTAATAATTCTTCGTGTTTTCCCATTCCTACGATAGTTCCCTCATTCATTACAATAATCTTGTCAGCATAACGAATAGTGCTTGCTCTTTGTGATACAATAATTGTTGTCATTCCATCGGTGTAATTCTTTATTCCTTTTCTTACCTTTGCATCAGTAACAAAATCCAAAGCATTAAAACTATCATCAAGTATTAAAATTTCTGGTTTACGTACCAGTGCTCTAGCAATGGTTAGTCGTTGTCTTTGTCCACCTGAAACATTGACACCACCTCTTGAAATTAAAGTATCATATTTTTCTGGTAATCTTTCAATAAATTCAGCTGCTTGAGATATTTCGGCAGCGAATAAAATTTCCTCTTTCGTTGCATCTTCCTTACCCCACTTTAGATTTTCTTCTATTGTTCCAGTAAATAACACAGCTTGTTGAGGTACGATACCAATTTTTGAACGAAGGACATTTAAATCATATTCTTTTACATTAACTCCATCCACCAGTACACTACCTTTATTCACATCATAAAATCTCGGTATTAAGTTAATAATACTTGATTTACCTGATCCAGTACCACCAATAATACCGATTGTTTCACCACGTTTTATACTAATATTAATACTTTCAATATCATAAGTTTCATTGGTCACTGTACCCATGTTCTTATAAGAAAAAGCTACATCCTTAAATTCTATTATGTTATCATTTCTTTCATTTTCATCTTTAGCAGTAGTTTTAATGATATTTTGATTCATATTAAAGTCGTTATTCTTTGAAGAAGAACTTACAATGCTAGGCCTAGTCTCTAATACTTCAACCACTCTTCCAGCAGAAGCAAATGCCTTTGTAAATATGACTACGAGATTTGATATAACGATTAATGCCGCTAAAATTTGCGTTACATATCCGATAAATGCGATGACCTCTCCGGTTGATAGATTGCCATAATTTACCCTGATACCACCATACCAAATAATAGCACCAATAGAAAAATTCATAACAAGATTTGTTAAGGGGCTTAAAAGTGCAGAAACTTTACCAACTTTTATGGCATTGTCTGCATACTCTTTATTTTTAAGTCCAAAACGCTTCTCTTCATAATCTGTTCTTGCAAATGCACGTATTACCCTAACTCCACTTAAATTCTCTCTGATAATTAAAGCAATTTCATCTAATTTCTTTTGAACTGCTCTATATAAAGGTACTGATTTTTTCATAGTTAAAGAAAGAATGATAATAAAAATAGGTAGGACAATAAGCATAATGATAGATAATCTAACATCTAAGATAAATGCCATTATAAGTCCACCTATACATAAAAATGGAGCTCTGATTACTAATCGAATTAACATTGCAATGGCTAATTGAACTTGATTCACATCATTAGTGATGCGATTGATTAAGGATGCTGAACCAAACTTATCAATCTCTGAATTAGATAATTTACCAATATGTTCAAACATGGCATTTCTGATATCTGTTCCTGCCCCTTGTGAAACCAAGGAAGCACTATATTGACAAATTAATGCAAAACAAATACCAGCAATAGCCGTGATTAACATAACTCCACCCATTACAATAACATATCTTTTATCACCATTTGCTACACCTTTATCAATTACTTTAGACATTAAAAAAGGTAAAAACAATTCTAATATCGCTTCTAATAATTTTGCTAGTGGACCAATTACTAATAACTTTTTATACGGTCTTAAAAATATAGTTAATTTTTTCATGTTAACCTCAATTTCTAGATTCCTAATCTTTTTTTTACTTACTATTTTTTCTTACTTATTTTTTTTAAAAGCCCAATTGCCCTACATTATAACACTCTTTCTAAGATTTGTTAATAGAGAAAGTTATTCATGTTTAGTACCATCTGATAATATATTGTATAAAAAGTATCAGAGGTCTTCATGAGTTATTTTACGAATCTTATATATGAATATGGCTTATTAGCCATGTTTTTGTTAATTTTGATTGAATATGCTTGCTTTCCTATCTCTAGTGAAATCGTTTTGCCCTTCTCAGGTGCAGTTGCTTCTCTACAACATATCAGTTATTTTCTTATCATCCCAGTAAGTGTAGTCGCAGGACTTATAGGCACATCGTTTTGTTATGCTATTGGTAGGTTTGGTGGTGGAGCTCTCATTGAAAAACTTGTAAATAAGTTCCCAAAAGCAGAAAAGGGAATTCGTTCATCACAAGAGAAATTTCAAAGGTACGGCGTACTAGCAGTATGTATAGGTAGGCTTATCCCAATTTGTCGAACATATATCGCTTTTATTGCTGGTGCTGCGAAACAAAGTGTTGCTACATATTTGTTGTCTTCTTTTATTGGAATTACTATTTGGAATTCCATACTTATTGGTCTTGGTTATTTTTTAAGAGAAAAATGGAGTGTAGTTGGTGGTTATTATGAACGATATAAAGATATACTGTTACCATTTGTAGTATGGGTTGGATTATCCATATTGGTTCGTACTAGAAAGAAAAAGGAAGAAGATATTGCATGATAATACTATGAAATAAAATTTTTTATGAAAGCATAAAAGCTTTTACAATCTAATACAAACCAAAAACAGTTGTATATTAATTTTAGTTTTCAAAATTAATATACAACTGTTTATTTAATTATATTGAATGATAGATTTGTTCTTCCATCTTCCTGAGAAATATCTTACGCAACCAACAATTGAGGTCATAAACCAAGTTAAACCAGTAGCCCACCAAATACCTTGGTAACCAATACTTGCAGATAAAACAGTAGCAAATAACACTCTACATATAACTTCCGTAAATCCCATCATCATTGGAATCTTTACATCACCTGCACCGCTTAAGAGGTTTCTCGTTACAAATATCATACCTACAAATGAATAGAAGAAGCATGGAACCCGTAGTGCTTCAATTCCTATTCTCATAACTTCCTTATCTTCACTCGTTGTAAATAAATCCATGATAAAACCACCACCAAAATAAATAATAGGAAGCATAATGATACTAAAACCAATAATTATTTTAGAAGCTGCAATAAAACCTTTTTTTACACGATCAAAATTTCCAGCACCTACATTTTGACCCGTGAAGGAAGCAATCGCAGCACCAACTGACATACCTGGTTGTAAAATTAGTTGTTCTATACGATTTGCTGCTGTTGCTGATGCCATAATCGTTTCACCATAACTGTTAATTACTCCTTGTAATGCCATTGTTGATGTTGATACTAAAGCATTTTGTAAAGCAACTGGTAATCCTAGCGCTAGACACTTTTTAAATATATGCTTATCTGGACGAAATTCATGTAATGGCATACGTAGTACTTTCACCTTTTTAAATGCATAAATAATACAACCTACTGCTGCAACAACCTGAGAAACCACTGTTGCAATAGCTACACCAGCTACTCCCATTCCAAATTGAACAACAAATAATAAGTCTAATATAATATTCAAAATACAAGCAACCACAAGGAACTTTAATGGAGTCACTGAATCCCCTAAAGCTCTAAGAACAGAAGCAATACCATTATATGCACCTATTCCAACAATTCCAAGACAAGTAATCTTCATATAAAGAACTGCATCTTCTATAATAACTTCAGGAGTGTTTAATAACTGTAACAACGGTCTACTTAAGAAGAATCCTACAATACCCATAATAATAGCTGCACCTATAATTGTAAATGCCGCAGTAGCGAAACCTTTTTTTACATTCTCTAAATCTTTTGCTCCAAAATACTGTGATATAATAATGGAAACACCTGCAGATAAACCTAGCGCAAGTGCGAACATAAAAAAGTTTAGGGGACCAGTCGTACCAACCGCTGCTAGCGCATTTGGTCCTTCATAATTGCCTACAACAATTGCATCCACCATATTATATAATTGTTGAAATATATTACCGATTAACATTGGGATTGAAAATTTTAATAATAGCTTCATAGGACTTCCAATCGTCATGTCATTTGTTAAATTCTTTGCCATAAATCCTCCATACTTTCTTTTTAATCTTTGTAGTATCGGCGTAAAACATTTTATAATTATATGGCAAATCCATTTATTTATAAATGTTATAAATTATCATTCCTATGTAAATTGTAGTATATATAATATTACTAATAAAGTGGTTACTCCATTAACACATTGAAAGTGCATCTATAAGAGACTAAAGTCTAATTAGATGCACTTTCAAAATAAATATTCTTTAAAAGAAATTATCTACCTTTACTATTGCTTAATTTATAACTACTTACTTTTTATGACTACTTTTGTCTTGTAAGTATATGTTTTTCCTGCTTGAACTACTTTTGTTGTAATAACAACAGTACCTGCTTTTTTCGCTTTAATCTTGCCATTTTTACTAACTTCAGCTATGGAACTATTGCTTGAACTATATGTTATTATATCACTTACAAGATAATTTGCAACCTTTAATTGATAATATTCATTGGTGTTTAACGAAATTTTCGTTTTCACTTTAGGTAACGTAAGGTTTTGTAACGTTAATACATATTTAGAAGCATGCTTAAACTCTAATTCAACATTACCATTTTTATCAGCCTTTGAATATCCACATACCTCTAATTGTTTCGTCTTTTCATTATAGTAATTTAAGAAAATATACTTATTTTTATATTTTTTACCAGTGTTTATATTTAAAGTTGCAGTAAAAGGAAAAGCACCATCATGAGACAATACGAGCTGAGATACTTGGGTAACTTTTTTTACCTTTTTATCTTTTATTAACTGATTTACAGCATCGTTAATTTGTTTATCAGCCTTCGATTTACTTAATATTGTTACTCCAAGTTTTATATCTGTACCATATTTCTCTAGATTACCAATGGATAAACCATTAATAGTCCATCTATAGCCTGTCATAATAAGTACTAAATCAATATTTTTTCCTTGTATTTTACTTAAAATATCTACTGGTATGTCTGTTACTTGGTTCATTTTCACTACTACTTCTATTGGTAATGAATTATCGCCATTGGAATCTCCAGCATTGTCATCTAAATCTGATAAAACTTGATTCATCTTATTTTCAACTTGATTCCATCCATCCTTGCCATCTGTTACTTCTATTACTTCATCTGGGCTTGGAGTTATCGTTGGTGTATTAGTTGGTGCTACAGTAGGATTTGGAATTATTGTAGGCCCTGCTGTAGGTATTGGAGTTGTAGTTGGTGTACCTGTTGGCGTCACGGTTGGTGTTACCGTTGGTGTCACGGTTGGTGTTACTATCGGAGTTACTGTTGGTGTTACCGTTGGTGTCACAGTTGGTGTTACCGTTGGTTCTGAACCGTCCGTCTTCATAATTTTTATCGTGGTTGTAGCAGTCATCTGGCTATTTATTCTACCTGTATCTGTTAACCACGGCTGTTTCTTCGTTTCATCTGTTGGTTCGACGTGCAATACAAATGTATTTAAACCATTTACCAAAGGAATGTTATCTAATCTAACATTACCATATGCATCTAAAGCTCCTGGTTGTATTGTATTGATGTCTTTTCCGTTAATAGTAAATATTCCACCAAATGGAACACTTGCTTGAAGATTGAAACTTGATTCTGTTGTGGTGTATTCTATGGTTTCACCCTTATAGGATATTCTAGGTACAGTGATCATCATTGGCATATCTACCCAACGGAGTACATAATCTTCAATTAACATTTTATTACCACCTTGATTACGGATGGTTACACGTATATTCGTATCTGTTGAACTATAACCATAGTTGCCTGGTGATGTGGTATCATTGGAATTGGAACTAGTAAGAGCTTCCGTTTCCCAAGTGCCTCTCGTGTATTTATACTCAAGCACTTTACCTGACATCATTTCGAAGGAATATTCAACAATATTATTATCTGTTGCTCCACTTGGTTTTTTCATTAACCAACCAGATGAATTCCAGCCATTAGCAGCACTTGCAATATAAATATTATCAGTAGCACTTGTAAATACCTTACTTGGTATAGTCAAACGTACAGTAACTAAAACCATCGCTAATGTTGGTGTGACAATAATATAATTCGAAAATCCACGGTTATAAGCACTATCAAATGCTGCTATACGGTAAGTATATTTAGTATCATTACTTACAGCATAATCCACATATGTTATAATATCTTTACCTACAGTAGCTATCTTAATTTCATTTCCTTCTGCTACTTTTCTGTATATATCATAACCAACTGTGTCACTATCATCTCCTATCCAATTTAGTGTTACACGATTGGATTCTTGGACGGATTCCAATAAAGTCGGAACTTCTGGAGCAATGTTATCCTCCAAAGATGCTAGTGCTGTCATTGCAGAACTATCAGAATACTTATAGGTATATCCATTATTTACAGTTGCTTTTGCTAGATAGGTATATACTCCTGCCTCAGTTGGTTCAAAGGATGTACTATATATCTTTGTATCTATACTTCCACCTTCTACTGATGAAGCATCACTTTGATATCTTAATTTTGTCTCTTTGGCAGTTATTCCATCTCCTGTATAATATACAAGATTTAGCGTAAGTCCTGGTACTTCTTTACCAGAATAAAGTGTTTTGTCTGTTAGTCCTGGTATACGTATTGATACTAAAGTCTCTCCAGTTTTATTTCCTACTCCAATTGTCATATCAGAAACTACAGTAGGTGAAGATAAATATTCAATATTAAAACTTGGTAAGGCAGTTGCACTATTACTATATACACTCTTCGTATCTCCTACGACAGCTTTTACAAAATAATAATATCTGATACCATTTTGTACTGTTGTATCAACAAAAGTTGTTGTCGTAATTAATTCACTATTTAACTTAACTGTTTGTGTACCTTCTAATAGAGTTCTGTAGACTTCATAACCATCAGCACCGGCTACATTATCCCAGGATAATGTTACAAATGGAGTTTCTCCAACTGAGCCCACTGCTATTACATTACCAGGTGCAGTAGGTAGTGTCGTTAATTCATTGGTTGAAACCATCATAAGACCAGTATAGGCTGGTATGCTTAGTACAATCTTACCATCTTCAACAGTTGATTCTATCGCTGAACCAAGCTTATCTTTAAGGATTAATCCATCTGGTAAAAAGTCAGATACATCTGCTGTTATAGATAGCGTTTGATCCGATTTATTAATAACTGTCATGCCACCTTTGGTATTACCTTTTCTAGCATAAGCAATCACATCACCACTTGCATATGCTGTCTTTATGTCGCCTGTTGCAAAGATATCTTTGTACATATTACGAACATTTGCAGCACTCACATAGGTATTAAACAAATCCTCATAGCCAGCTGTTGCTGAATAAGTACCATCTGTATTTTCTATAATTCTCTCCCAAGGAAAACTTCTTCTAGAATCAGGATCTTTTGTTCCAGTTAATGCAACTTCATCACCATAATATATAGTTGGTGCACCAGGATAACTAAATTGGAAAATTGCAGTTAATTCTTGTAATTTTTTAGCTCGTTCACTGGCTTCTGGCGCTATCTTGGTATTTTCTTCTTCCCAAGTTGGATTATCTATTTTAGTAATATTTCTTACTGTATCATGAGAATCCACTAAGTTTAGCATAGTAAGCCATGCTTCTTTTGGATAGTTTTCTCTGATAACTTCTAATTCGGTATTAAAGGCCATTGCATCGCCATCATTTACAATGAAATTTTGAAGGGCTGCTCTAAACTGATAATTCATAACGGAATCGAACATATCTCCCAATAGATAATCCGTAGCAACACCCCATTCTTCGCCTAAAATAACTGGATTATCAATCACATTACCATTGGCATCCGTTCTACCTTCCGCTGATTTAACTGAGATTCTAAATTGCTTCCAGGTTTCATCAGAAACATCAGGAGCTACATCAAGTCTCCATCCGCTTGCTCCCATCCACAACCATCTCTGAGAATTCGCTTTTTGCATAGCTTCATTTGCTTCTGTTTCTGATTTACCTGTAAGATCATAACCAATTACATTTTCTCTGTAATCTACGTTATTATATTCGTGTGCACCAGCAATCGTAGCATTTTCATCATTGGTTAGATTGGTGGTCTCTTCTGTTACAGTAGAAACTGCTGGTAAGGAATCGTATCCCCACCATCCTTCATAAGCATAACGAACAAATTCTCCTGTTGTATTATCATAAACTTTTTCAGGTCCAACTTTAAACCAATTAATGTAATCAAAATCATCATCTGTATACTTTCCTTTTGTAGTAGGATTGATTAATGATTTAAAATACTCTTTTACTACTTTTTCACTTTGCTTTTTCGCTGATTCTAACGCTATATCATATTCAGCTTGTGCCTTATAAGTTTCCTTCGCTTCTTCAAAGGTGAGTGGAATTGTTTTTTCAACATTATCCCATACTCTACTCCAATATTCGTAAGCACCTATCTCTGGATATTTCTCATAACGGTCAAAATAAATAGAGTCATCACCTACATGATTGAATACACCATCAGATATTAATTCGATTCCTAAATGATCACAAGCATTTGCAAATACTTGATATACTCGGTCAGAAGCTGCTCTTGTTGCTTCATAATTTAGTCCAGAACTAGGATCTCCTACAACATTATAAACCGCTTCTCCAAACATAGGGTCAAGATGTTTATAATCAGTAGCATCGTATTTATGATTTGATGCAGCCCATGATACTGGATTTAAATAAATTGCTGTAACTCCTAAGGACTGTAAGTAGGATAATTTTTCTTCCACACCTTTCATATCACCGCCATAAAACTCATTGGACCATTGTCCATCCGTTGTTGCATCTGGATAATACGGCTTATTGGCTTCTTCTGACTGTCTTGGATTCTCAGGATAATCAGACCATACTCCATCTGAGCCTTCTAAGCCATCAAAATATTGATATGGATAAGAAGATATGGTTCCATCTGCATTGGTATATCCACGATAACCATCTACATCTTTCGCTCTATTATTACTAGGATCACCATCAAAGAAACGATCCGGGAAAATCTGATAAACTACTGCATTCTTCATCCAATCTGGTGTCTTATAATCAGATGCATAAACAGTTAAATCATACGGATTTTGTCCCTCATCAGAAAAACTGCCCGTACCGCCGCTTGCACTGTCATCACCATATTCCACCTTCGTACTACCGTCAATTATAATAAATTTATAGCCCCAAACACCTATTTGATCAAATTCTGTTGCTGGTATTAATACTTCCCAATAATCCTTACCGTCTAATACCGTTGTAATGTTCATATCAAAGGTTTTAGAGATTCCATTTCCATTTATTAATTCTAATCTAACTAAACTTGCATCCTTTGTTTTGGTTGCAATACGAAACGTAACATCTTCTTTCCCCTGTTTTATCGCACCAAAAGGTTTTTTATAGGTTAACTCTCTACTGTTAAAATATAGTTCACTGGTATTAATTAACCCATCATAAATGGAATCTTGTGGCACATAATTATGCTCTAATACTTTGTTCTCTGCTAACGTATCCGTTGTAAATGTAACTGATGCTGAACTATCTACAACATTAACACTTAAGTTATTGTTTCCTGCACCATAATTGGTACTACCCCAGTTATCACCAAAGACTACTTTACACTCGTATTTTCCTTTAACCAAGGTCCTTTGTAACTTGTATAAGGTATTGTTAAAGTAATAATCCACAAACATAGATTTGGCTTTATCCGGTGCCCAGGATACACCTGAACCGTCACCAATTGCTTCTTGTAGATTACCTACTAATCTTGGCCATTCACTATCATTTCTTGCTCCATGGTATTGTTTAATTCCTTGCTCTTCTAGGGAATCTAGGTTTGTTCTAAATTTTTCGTAAAAGTTACCATCATTCCCTAATTCATCATTGATATAAAAATTTACTTTAGTTGGTTCTGTTAATGTAAATGAAAAGTTATTACCATCTGATTTTTTACCAACGCTGGAATCCCACCCACCATTTTTCGTAAATTTAAATTCATATGTACCAGCTGTTAAAACAGTTGAAAATGCGTAATATTCTCCAACCAAATGAGACATAACGGTGTTCGGATTACTTGCATTCCAATTATCCAATCCAGGTAAATTACCAGTCACTCTCCAAACGGTATTTCCACCTGGTTGATTTATTAAATTATCTGCTTTTACAACATTATCAATACTAGGAATGGTAAAATATGTAGATGCTGCATTCAGATCACCTATATTTACACCATTGGCTTCTAAGTAATATTCGTAATCACCTGGATCATCTTGAATTTTTGCAGATAGTACTGCTGTATACTTACTATCCTTTGTCATAGGAACACTGGTATATTCTTCAGTTCCTAATGTACGATAATTCACACTTACTACATCGCTAACCGAAGTTGGATAATAATATAATTTTACTGTACCATCTAGTTGATTTACCTGTGGGTTTCTGATTATAACTGAATTACCACCACCTGATGTTGGATTACTTGGATCTCCAACCCAACCATCTTGTGAATTAATGTCCTTTACTACAGCCATTCCATATTCATATATACCTGTTAAATCAATTGGAATAGTTTTTGCCCAAGAACCATCACTTTCTTTATCCATTTTAACATTTGTCCAATTGTTAAATTGTCCACGTATAACGACGAATTCGCCTGCTTCTTCATCTACATTCCCATTATAACGAAATGTAATAGCTCCTCCTGTGCAAACAGTTGGTGCATAATATGTTGTTCCACTATTTTGTACTAATTCATCTTGTGTAATCGTTGCATTATTTACATTCCCCTCTGCTTTGGCAACAACTCCGCTTTGAACCATCGTGATTAGCATTGACACAATTAATAAATAGCTAATCCACTTCTTTTTGCTACGTAATCCTTTCATTTCCATCCTCCATTCTACTGAAATACCTTAACACTTTCTCCTTTGTAACTTATTACGTCAGGTAAACTTTCTATTTAACATATAAAAAATTCCCGACAAGGCAAGGCATATGTATATCATTTACATAAAACCCATATATTTCCACAAGCCTAAAATTATCATAGCATAATTTCTGAGAGAGAGAAAGAAGTTTTTCGAATATTTTCGAAAATAGTTTGTGCCATTTTTTGTGCAATTTTACCAATACTTATAACTTGTATAGATTTATTACCAGAAGAGCATTGAATCAACATGTTACTCATATACTTATTTTAGACATACTTAAAGAATGGGATTGGAGTAACGGAGAAATGAAATGTAATTTACACTTACTTAACAAAGCAGTGACTGAATGCTATTTCAGTTATGCGGAAAAGAGGTTAACATGATGAATTGGCATTGTATCTCGAAAGATGACGCAGCAAAAGAATTACAAACCTCGATAGAAACTGGTTTAACGAAAAAAGAAGTCGTAAAAAGACAGAAAAAATATGGAATTAATATATTAGAAGCCAAAAAGAAAAAAAGTATTTTTATTAAATTTTTTAGTCAATTTGCTGACTTTATGATAATAACTTTAATCTGTGCCGCTCTTGTATCGTTTTTAGTTTCTTTATTACATGGAGAACTAGATTTTGTAGATCCGATTATTATTTTATTTATTATTACACTAAACGCTATCCTTGGAGTCCTTCAAGAAACAAAAGCTGAAAAGTCCTTAGAAGCTTTGCAAAAGATGTCAGCACCAACAGCATTGGTATTACGTGAAGGTATTATATCTACCGTTGATGCGAAAGACTTGGTTCCTGGTGATATCATTTATCTTGAAACTGGTAATTTTGTTCCAGCTGATGCAAGATTAATAACCGCAATAAATTTAAAAATTGAAGAAGCTTCTTTAACTGGTGAGTCACATCCTGTTGAAAAAAATGCTGAAATAGTTTTAGCTGAAGATACTTTACTAGCAGACCGTATTAATATGGTTATGTCATCTTGTATTGTTACATATGGTAGAGGCACAGCAATCGTAACAGCAACTGGAATGAATAGTGAAGTTGGTCATATTGCGAAACTAATTATGGATGATGATACACCGATGACCCCCTTACAAAAAAGACTTGCTAATACAGGAAAAGCTTTAGGTATTGCTGCATTACTTATTTGTATTGTAATATTTTTAATTGGTATTCTAAAAAATCGTCCTATATTTGATATGTTCATGACATCGGTAAGCCTTGCAGTTGCTGCTATTCCAGAAGGTTTACCAGCTATTGTAACTATTATGCTCTCTCTTGGTGTTCAAAGAATGGCAAAGAAAAATGCTGTCATTCGAAAACTTCCGGCAGTAGAAACATTAGGTAGCGCTACCGTTATTTGTTCTGATAAAACAGGTACTTTAACTCAAAATAAGATGACAGTAACCGAAATATCTTCTTTTCAAGGTAAGGAATCACCAACTAGCAATTTCAGTTCTTTTATTCTTTCTTTAGGTACTCTTTGTAATGATTCAATCTTACAAATTACAGGTAAAGGAAAACATACAACTGTGGAAGCCACCGGAGAACCAACTGAAAAAGCAATTATTATGGCAGCAAATCAAATTGAATTATTTAAACCTAAACTTGATTCATCTAACCCTAGAATTTATGAAATACCATTTGATTCCACAAGAAAATTAATGACAACGGTACATAAAAATCCTAACGGTGAAGTTAAAAGTATTACAAAAGGTGCTTTTGATGTATTGATAAATAATTGCACTCATCTTTATTTAAATGGTAAACAACTTCCTCTTACAAAAAGTTATCTTCAAACTATAAATAGATATAATCAAAACATGGCTGAACGTGCATTAAGAGTTATTGCAGTTGCTTATAAAGATATCCCATCAGATCAGTTAACGAAATTAAAATCTTCAACTTTTATTTCCCAAGAGTATAATCGAAAATTGGAATCAGGATTAACTTTAGTAGGTCTTATTGGAATGATAGATCCGCCACGAGAAGAAGTTGCGCAAGCTGTTTTAACTTGTCAAATGGCAGGGATAAAACCAGTAATGATAACTGGTGACCATATTTCTACTGCTAGTGCTATTGCAAAAGATTTGGGAATACTAACTTCTAATGATATGGCTATGACTGGTGCAGAATTATCTCAAATGTCCAATGATACATTAATTGAAAAAATTCCAAACTATAGAGTATTTGCAAGAGTATCTCCTGAACATAAAGTACGTATCGTAAAAGCTTTTCAAGCTAGGGGTGAAGTGGTTGCTATGACTGGAGATGGTGTAAATGATGCACCTGCACTAAAAGCCGCTGATATCGGTTGCGCAATGGGTATTACAGGCACTGATGTGGCGAAAAATGCCGCTGATATGATACTTACAGATGATAACTTTGCTACGATTGTCGCAGCTGTACAAGAGGGTCGTGGTATTTATGATAATATTAAAAAAGCAATTCACTTCTTATTATCATGTAATATCGGTGAAATAATTACAATATTTACTGCCATTTTATTAGGATTACCTTCTCCTTTGCTAGCAGTGCAATTATTATGGGTTAATCTCGTTACTGACTCCTTACCAGCTATCTCTTTAGGTGTTGAACCAGCAGCCAAGGATATTATGAAAAAAAAGCCTATTCCACCAAATAAAGGTATGTTTGCAGATGGATTGGTATTTAAAATAATTATTGAAGGTATTTTAATAGGCTTTTTATCTTTACTAGCCTTTATTATTGGTATACGGGTATATGATAGCCAAACAATCTCAGATACTGTTTTACGCCATGGAAGTACTGTTGAAATAGCAGCCATGATTACACCAAGTATCGGTCGTACAATGGCTTTTGCTGTATTAAGTTTATCTCAACTATTTCACTCCTTCAATATGAGAAGTGAACATTCCTTAGCAAGAATTGGTGTATTTTCAAATATAAAATTAGTACTTTCCTTTATTGTATGTGCATTTTTACAAATTTCAGTTATTTCTATTAAACCTCTAGCAAATATATTTAAAGTTGTACCATTAAACCCTGCTCAGTGGTCAGTAGTAATATTACTATCATTTTTACCAATCGTAGTTGTTGAATTACAAAAGGGTAAGAAGTAAAGAAATCAATTGAATCATGCTAATGCTAGCGAAGTCTAATTATATTAAGCGAAAGTTAGATGTAATTTCAACCGTGATTAAGAGAAAGACAATAACAAATGATATAACCCTTTAGGGTAACAACACTTATATCAATCATCGTTAAATATTTTTTAATTACATTAGATAACTAAAAAAAGACGATTACTTTAGAGTAATCGTCTTTTTTGTTGTATATAAATTATTCAGTTACACTTGTGTACATAAAGAATTTATATCCAAGTGGAGATGAATAGAATCCTTGTAACTTATCAGATTTTAAGAAAAGATCTGTATAGAAGTATAAAGGAATAATTGGCATATCTTTTGCTAAGATAGCTTCTGCTTGGTGCATTAAGTCAATTCTTTCTGCTCTATCAGAAGAAGCTTTAACTTTAGCGATTAATGCATCATAATCAGCATTTGACCATTGAGCATCGTTATTACCACCACCAGTTAACCACATATCAAGGAAGGAAATTGGATCGTTGTAATCTGCTAACCAACCATGACGAGCGATTTGGTAATCACCACTGTTTCTTGTTTCAATAAATACTGACCAGTCTTGAGAAGAAAGAGTAGCTGTGATACCTAATTCTTGTTGCCACATATAAATAACTGCTTCAGCGATAGATTCATGACCTGGATTGATCATTAATTCGATAGAAGGGAATCCTTCACCGTTTGGATATCCAGCATCAGCTAAAAGTTGTTTTGCTTCTGCAACGTTTGCTTCATAATTAGCAGGATCTACACTGAACCATTTTTCAGCTTTTTCATGGAATTCTGCAGTATTATCTACATCAGATAAACCAGTTGGTACAAATGTATCAGCAGGTTGTTGTCCACCCTTAGCTACAGATTCAACTAAGTAATTTCTATCAATTGCAAGAGCTAATGCTTTTCTTACGTTAGCATCTTTTAATGCTTCATCTTCTACATTTAAGCAAAGGAAGTATGTTCCTAATTGACCTTCAATGTATAAACCGTTACCAGTCATTCTTTCAATTTCTTCACTTGGAAGGCTGTCACCAAATAAGATTTCTCCATTTTCATATGCAGCTAAGATAGTATTATCATCTTCCATTAACTTGAAGTTAATTGTTTTAGGACCTAAATCAGCTAAACCATAGTAGTTAGGATTTTGTTCCATAACGATTTGAGCTTGGTGTTCCCAAGTTTTTACAACATATGGTCCATTTCCAATATAAGTAGCTGGATCTTGGAACCATGTATCTGGGTTAGCAGACACGATGTCTTCTCTTAATGGGAAAGTAGCAGGGAATGCACAAATTTCTAAGAAATAAGGAGTTGCAACTGCTAAAGTAATTTCTAATGTTTTGCTATCAATTGCTTTGATTCCTAATTCAGATTTGTCAACAGTACCAGCCATAATTTCATTAGCGTTTTTAACCATATCGATCATATAGTTATAATCAGATGCAGTAGTTGGATCTACTAATCTTTGCCAAGAATATACAAAAGCTTCAGCAGTTAAATCAGTACCATCTGACCATTTTGCGTCTGAACGAATTTTAAATGTATAAACTAAGCCGTCTTCACTAACTTCATAGCTTTCAGCAGCACCTTGAACGATGTTAGCTTCAGCGTCAACTTTCATTAAGCCTTCAAATACATGGTTAAGATAAGTTGAACCATCAGCAGCTGTATTCATTGTTGGATCAAGTGTTTCAGGTTCTGGACCAACGCTAACGTTGATTGTTAAATCATCAGCAGCACCAGTATCTGTACCTGCATCAGTGTCTGTGTCTGTTCCTGTACCTGTTTCTGTACCGGTATTATTTCCAGTATCTTTTTTACCACAACCAGTTAAAGCTGTAGTTGCCATCATAGTTAATGCTAAAAGCAATACTAATGATTTCTTCATGAAAGATTTTTTCATAAATTGTCCTCCTTTTTTTTCTTAACTTGCTCGTTTAAAGCTTCAACACTTCTATACTTCAATGCATCTATACTTTAACGTAACAAATTTAAATTTTATAGAAATGCGGTGGATAGTCCATTCTACCCAACCGCTATTACTACCTTATTTAATATTATGACATGCTGCGAAATGTCCTGGAGCATATTCCTTAAGCTCAGGCATAACTTGTGCACATTGTTCCGTTGCATGCGGACATCTTGTGCGGAAAGGACATCCACTTGGTGGATTAAGTGGACTCGGAATGTCACCATTTAGAATTATTCTTTGTCTAGATCTACTAGACTTTGGATCTGCAATTGGAATAGCAGATAATAATGTTTGTGTATAAGGATGAAGTGGATTGTTATACAATTCCTTACTTTCAGTTAATTCAACCAAATGTCCTAAATACATAACACCGATACGGTTACTTATATGTTTAACAATTGATAAATCATGAGCGATAAACAAATAGGTAAATCCTTTTTCAGCTTGTAAATCTTCTAACATATTTACAATTTGTGCTTGGATGGAAACGTCCAAAGCTGAAACTGGTTCATCACATACAATAAACTCTGGGTCTACTGCTAAGGCTCTAGCAATACCGATTCTTTGACGTTGACCACCTGAAAACTCATGTGGGAAACGATTTGCATGTTCTGTATTCAAACCTACTGTTTCAAGTAATGAATAGATTTTGTCTTGTCTATCTTTTTTATTGTTAAACATTTTGTGAATATCTAAAGGTTCTCCGATAATATCGCCAACTGTCATTCTAGGGTCTAATGAAGCGTATGGGTCTTGGAATATTATCTGCATTTTACGTCTAAAAGGATGCATGTCAACCTTTGTTATATCTTGCCCATCATAGATAATCTTGCCAGCAGATGGCTCGTGTAAACGAATAATAGTTCTACCAAGTGTTGTTTTACCACAACCACTTTCACCTACTAAACCTAATGTTTCACCTTTTTTTATATAAAGACTTACATCGTCAACAGCTTTTACTTGTGAGGTTTTAAAACCTGATTTAACGGGAAAATATTTTTTTAGGTTTTGGATTTCAATTAAATTCTGTGAGTTATTCTGTTTTCCCATTAGCAGAAACCTCCTTTTCGTATTGTTCTTTTACCGGCAACCAGCATAATGCGTTATGTCCATCAGCCACATTATAAACAGGTGGTACTTTATCTAAGCATATTTTCATACAGTTCTTACATCTTGGTGCGAATGCACAACCCTTTGGTGGGTTAATAAGGTCAACTGGGTTACCTTCAATCGGAATTAACCTTTCATGATCTTCTGCATTCAATTTTGGCATGGATTTTAATAATCCCCAAGTATATGGATGTTTTGGCTCGTAGAATATCTCATCGATACTACCGGTTTCAATGATATTACCAGCATACATAACTGCTACTTTATCACAGATGTCAGCAATTACACCTAAATCATGAGTAATAAAGATAATACTCATATTAATTTTACTTTTTAATTCTTTTAACAGTTCAACAATTTGAGCCTGAATTGTAACGTCTAATGCAGTCGTAGGCTCATCTGCAATTAACAATTTTGGATTACAAGCTAATGCCATTGCAATCATAACACGTTGTCTCATACCACCTGAGAATTCATGTGGATATTGATTCATACGCTTTTCTGGTTGATTAATTCCAACTAATTGAAATAATTCAATGATTCTAGCTTTTCTTTCATCTTTATTTAAATTTGTATGTTTCTTCAAAGATTCTTCAATTTGATTTCCCACTGTAAATACTGGGTTTAAGGATGTCATAGGATCTTGGAATATCATTCCTATATCTTTTCCTCTTATTTTTAAAAGTTCCTTTTCACTTAAAGAAGTAATATCTTTACCGTCAAAAATAATGCTACCACCGATTACTTTGCCTGGATCTGGGATAATTCCCATTAAGCCATAAGAAGATACTGATTTACCACTACCGGATTCACCAACAATTCCCATAACTTCTCCTGGTTTTAATTCATAGGAGATACCTCTAACTGCTTTTACTTCTCCTGCGTAAGTAAAGAAGGAAACCTCCAAGTCCTTTACTTCCAAAAGATTTTCACTCTTGTTTGCCATGTCTCCTACCTCCTACTTCTTTAGTTTTGGATCTAACGCATCACGAAGACCATCACCAAATAAATTAAATGCTAAAATGATTATACTGATAGCAATTGCTGGGAATAATAATCTATATGGATAAGATTGAATTCCGTTTAAAGCTTCAGAAGCTAAACTTCCTAAACTAGCCATTGGCTTTGCTACACCTAAGCCTAAGAAGCTTAAGAATGATTCTGTAAAGATTGCAGATGGAATTTGAAGCATTGTTGTAACAATCAAAGTTCCGATACAGTTTGGTAATAAGTGTTTGCGAATTAATCTACTATTATTAGCACCTAACGCTGTTGCTGCATTTACGTATTCCATTTGTTTTAATTGAAGCACCTGTCCTCTAACAATACGAGACATACCTACCCAATATAATAAACCATAAACGATAAATATTGCGACAATACCTGGACCTAACTTCTGGAGTCCCCCAAAGAGTGATCCTTTATCAAACGCTTTCTGCAATGGATCGCTTATAATAATTTGTAAAAGGATAATAATTAATATATCCGGAAGTGAATAAATAATCTCAACAATACGCATCATTATATTATCAGCTAATCCGCCTAATAAACCTGCGATAGCACCATAAGCGGAACCAATTACTAATACGATAAGTGCGGAACCAATACCTATGATAAGTGAGATTCTAGATCCTACCATAACACGAACTAATAAATCACGACCTAATTGGTCAGTACCAAAAAGATGTTTTGCTGAAGGTCCTAAATTTTCATCACCTCTAATTTGTTGGTCATATGAATAAGGTGATAACATTGGTCCAATAATAGCAAATAATATAAAAACTACAATAACAACTAATGCTACCATAGCTATTTTGTTTTGTTTTAATCTTCTCCAAGCATCTTTCCAGTAGCTTGTGTTCACACTAAGCTTAGTTAAATCATTTTGTTCTTGCTTTGTAGCCGGTGCAAAATCATCTGCTTTAACGTCTAACTGTAAGCTTAATTTATTAATTTTTTGTAAATTCATAATTTAGCTCCTCCTACTATTCATCACCAAGTTTAATTCTAGGATCTACAACTTTATATAACAAGTCACAGACAAGATTCATTATAATAATAAAAGCAGCTAAGAATATTGTAGTACCCATTATAACCATATAATCTCTATTACCTATTGCTTTAACGAAATATCTACCTAATCCAGCGATATTAAATACTTTTTCAACAACAAATGCTCCAGTTATTGTATAAGCTACTAATGGTCCTAAATAAGTGATAACTGGTATTAAAGAATTTCTTAATGCATGTTTAAATGTAATAATAAATCCATTCATACCTTTTGCTCTTGCTGTACGAATATAATCTTGACTTAATGCTTCTAACATACTTGAACGCATTAATCTTGCAATATAACACATTGGATAAAAACTTAATGTGAATACAGGTAAGATATAATGAGCAGGTGTATTTAAGCCAGAAGTTGGAAGCCATTTCATTCTTACAGAAAATAAAATCATTGTTGTTGTTGCAACAACAAATCCTGGTATAGAAATACCCATAGTTGCCAATACTCTAATTACATTATCTTGCCACTTATTTCTTTTAAATGCGGCAACACAACCTAGGGGTATCCCAACAACGATTGCAAATAAGATTGAATAAGCTCCTAATTTTGCTGATACAGGGAAAGACTCTTTAATAATATCAACGATTTGTCTGTTCTTTTGTAGCTTATAACTTACACCAAAATCACCATGCAGCAAATTAACAATATAATTCTTATATTGAACAATCAACGGTTTATCTAGTCCATACTTTTCATTCAGAGCCTTTAATACAGCCTCACTTGGAGCTTTTTCACTCATAAATGGATCACCTGGAACTAAATTCATAATAAAAAATGTAATTGTGGCTGCAACAAAAATTGTAAAAATAGCTGCGCCAATTCGTTTAAGAATGTACTTAACCATACCCTTTTAACCTACCTTTTAAAGTTTTTGGAATATATTGTATTACAAAAATTGGTAATACATGTATACACCGCCGAACACAAAAAAAGAAATTGTTATTATCAATATGGCCATACACACAACATTGTGTAAAATATTTATTAACAATTTCCTTATTCATGACTTTGATTTGAGTTAAGAATCATATTGAAAATATAAATCCTACTTACAAAATAAAATAATAACTACTTTTGTCATAAATGTCAAGTAGTAAAGTCTATTTTATTAGTATTACTGAAAATTTCCAAATGAAATTATCCGTAAATAAAATATCTTATATTTTTGAAAATTAGGATTGATTATCACTTGAATACAAGTTATATTAATATTATGTATACTCAGAAAAATGATGAAATATGTACAAAAAAAAACTCATACAACTGCGAGTATTTGCATAAGAAAGGGTTAGGGTTGATGAATGAACAGTGAAGACTTGAGACAATTAAAAGATAAGGGACCCTATGATACATCACTAGAACTTAATACGTCAATGTATGATAAAATACCCTATGAAAGAGATATTTCGCTTTGTAGTCAAGAAAATCTAAAGATACAAAGTGGAAATGTAATTAAATATTATCGATATAAAATGATAAGCGTATACATAATTAATCCGGAAATGTTAAATCCAGAGGAAAAATAGTTAGAATTCAATAAGTTGCATTAACTAGAAAGGGGTTGCCACTTAACATTAAGTAGCAACTCCTTTTTTATTTATTAGATTTTTTATTTATTTGATTTTTTATTAGGATTTTATATTAGGCTTTTTTATTTATTAGATTTACTATTTACTGCAAACTTTAAATGCGTCTTTTCCTGGATAAACTGCAGTATTACCTAATTGATGTTCAATTCTTAATAATCGGTTATATTTTGCAACACGATCACTTCTTGAAGGTGCTCCTGTCTTAATCTGTCCAGCATTAGTTGCAACAGCAATATCAGCTAAAGTAACATCTTCTGTTTCACCAGATCTATGAGAAACAATCGCAGTCCAACCATTATTTTTAGCCATTTCAATAGCTTCTAGAGTTTCAGTTAAAGTACCAATCTGATTAAATTTAATTAAAACTGAATTAGATATACCTTGGTTCATACCTTCTTTAATTCTCTTAGTATTAGTAACAAATAAATCGTCACCTACTAATTGAATTTTATTACCAAGGCGATCCGTTAATTTCTTCCAACCTGCAAAATCTTCTTCAGCCAATCCATCTTCAATAGACATAATTGGATAACGATTGCATAAATCTTCAAGATAATCTATCATTTGGTCAACAGTTTTATACTCTCCTGCTTTCCAGAATAGATAGTCACCAACTCTTCCTTCTTTTTTTGCTTCCTCATACATTTCTGTGGATGCAACATCCATTGCAATATAGAAATCAGATCCTGGTTGATAACCGGCTTCTTTTATAGCTTTTACAATATAATCAAGAGCTTCATCATCACTACTAAATTTTGGAGCAAATCCACCTTCATCACCAACAGCTGTAACATATCCATCTGCTTTTAATAGTTTCTTTAAAGTGTGGAATACAGTAGTACTCCATTCTAAACCTTCAGAGAAAGTTTTTGCACCAACTGGCATAATCATAAATTCTTGTATATTTAAACTTGAATCTGCATGCTTACCACCATTAATGATATTCATCATAGGTACTGGTAAAACTTTTGCATTAACACCACCAATATATTGATACAAAGGTAATTGTAAGGATTCTGCTGCTGCTTTTGCAACTGCTAAAGATACTCCAAGAATTGCATTGGCACCTAAACGTCCTTTGTTATCTGTACCATCTAACTGAATCATTTTCTTATCAATCTCTACTTGATTCAAAGCATTCATTCCTATGATTGCATTTGCGATCTCAGTATTTACATTATTAACTGCTTTAAGTACTCCAGTACCTAGATATCTTTTTTTATCACCATCTCTTAATTCAACCGCCTCAAAAGCACCAGTGGATGCTCCAGATGGAACTGCTGCTCTTCCTATGCTGCCATCAGCAAGAACAACTTCAACTTCAACAGTAGGATTACCTCTAGAATCCAAAATTTCTCTACCAACAACAGTTTCAATAGCAAAATAATTTCTCATGGTTTTCTCCTTCTTTCTATCATAATTTTCCAATTGTATGCCCACAATATCACTAATAGTATAAACAATCCTAATGATTGTATTCATTTATCGTGGGTTAATATAGCTACCATGGATTTCAATTTACACCAAATATAAAATTATTTTAAATTGAATATTAAATTTTTATAAATAATTTTTTATTTGTGAAAATTTCCAATATGTGATTATGTAAAATTACTTATTTTTTATAGAATTAAATCCTTTCTATATATATAATTATACCATATAATGTCAATAAATGTGCACAAACATTAAAAAGAATTCTACATATTTTTGGAGTTTATGCTTCTATTGATAATTTTATTACAATAATGATATACTAATGAAAAAATGTCTAGAAAGGATAACATATCTATGAATAAAACATACGAGCAATTAATGAAACGAATTGAAAAAGTAATGGCTTATCAAGCTGCTTTAACACTTTTTGAATGGGATGCAGAAACAGGGGCACCAGAAGAATCCATGGAGTATACTTCAAAAACCATTGGAATACTTTCGCATGAATATTTTACTAATTTAATCAATGATGATGTAAAAAAAATGATTACCAAATTAGGTGATGAAGATGATTTGGATTTTAATCAAAAAGCAATGATAAAAAATCTAAAAAAGCAATTTGAGCAAATGGAACATATTCCACCAGCTGAGTATCAAGCTTATGAAGAATTGACAGCAAAGGCTTCTGGTATTTGGTCAAGAGCGAAACAGAAAAAATCATTTGCTGATTTTGCTCCTACTTTGGAAGAAATTATTAATTATCAAAAAAAATTTGCAAGCTATCGTGTAAAAAAAGATAAGAAACCATATGATATTTTATTGAATGATTTTGAAGAAGGATTTGACTCAGAAAAACTGGATGAATTCTTTAAGAAAATTAAAGAAGCAGTTATACCATTATTAAAAGAAGTTTCAAAGAAAAATGACACTGTTGATAAGTCTTATAATTATCAAAAATTTGAAATTGAAAAACAACGTGAATTTTGTAAATATTTATGCGGTTATGTAGGGTTTGACTTTAATAAAGGTGTTATTGCTGAAAGTGCTCATCCATTTACCACTAACCTACACAATCATGATGTACGTATTACAACCCATTATAATGAAAATAATTTAGAGAGTTCTATATTTTCTGCTATCCATGAAAGCGGACATGGTATCTATGAGATGCATATTGATGATGTTATTACACAAACACCTGTAGGAACCGGTACATCCATGGGTATGCATGAATCACAATCTAGATTTTTTGAGAATATGATTGGTAGAAGTGAAGCATTCTGGACTCCAATCTTTCCTAAATTAAAGGAAATGTATAAAGAGCAACTAAAAGATGTTACCCTAGAACATTTTATTAAAGGAATTAACAAATCAGCTCCTAGTATGATTCGTACGGAAGCGGATGAATTATCTTATCCACTTCACATCTTAATACGTTATGAAATTGAAAAAATGATATTCGAAGAAGATGTTAAGGTGGAAGACCTACCAAAAATCTGGAATAAAAAATATGAAGAATATATGGGTATGGAGCCTGAAGATGATTCTGAAGGAATACTTCAAGACATTCATTGGGCAGGTGGAAGTTTTGGTTACTTCCCATCTTATGCTATTGGTAGCGCAATTGCAGCACAAATATATTCCTATATGGAATCTATAATGCCTATAGAGCAATATCTAAAAGATGGTAATTTAACACCAATACGTGAGTATTTAAATAATCATATCCACAAATTTGGTGCAACCAAAAATACAAATGAGTTATTAAAAGATATGATGGACGAAGAATTAAACGCTGATTATTACATTAAATATTTGACCGAGAAATATACAAAACTATATAATTTATATTAAATCGTAAAAAAATTCATTTTTTCTTTTTACAATGTTGATTATTTCGTTTTTTAGTTGTATAATTAGTCTAAATTATGTATAATTAATCATTTAGAAACGAGGTAATCAACATGAAACTTTGGGGCGGAAGATTCACAAAGGAAACCAATCAACTAGTTTTTAATTTTAACGCATCTATTACATTTGACCAAAAGTTATTTCGTCAGGATATTGACGGTAGTATAGCTCATGTTTCAATGCTTGCAAAACAAGAAATTTTAACGGATGTTGAAAAAGATACTATCATTAAAGGATTACTAAGTATTAAAGAAGATATTTTAAATGGAACATTAGCGATAGATGAAACACAGGAAGACATACACTCTTTTGTTGAATCCACGTTAATCAACCGGATTGGCGAAGCAGGAAAAAAACTTCATACTGGACGAAGTCGTAATGATCAAGTCGCTTTAGACATGAAATTATATACTAGAGATGAAGTTTTGCATGTAAATGATTTATGTAAAGATTTATTGGTAGTGATAAACCAAATTATGAAAGATAATCTGGATACTTATATGCCTGGATTCACTCACTTACAAAAAGCGCAACCAATTACCTTATCACACCATATGGGAGCATATTTTGAGATGTTTAAAAGAGATCGTTCCCGTCTAATCGATATCTACAATCGTATGAATTACTCTCCTATTGGTTCTGGTGCATTAGCTGGTACAACTTATCCCCTAGACCGTGAATATACAGCGTCATTATTAGGTTTTGCGGGACCAACTTTAAATAGTATGGATTCTGTTGCCGATAGAGATTATCTGATTGAATTTTTAAGCGCTCTGTCCATAATTATGATGCATTTAAGCCGATTTTGTGAAGAAATTATTATTTGGAACTCTAATGAATATCAATTCGTTGAAATTGATGATGCTTATTCCACAGGCAGTAGTATTATGCCGCAAAAAAAGAATCCAGATATAGCTGAATTGGTTCGTGGTAAAACTGGTCGTGTTTATGGTTCGTTAATGTCTCTATTAACAACAATGAAAGGATTACCATTAGCCTATAATAAAGATATGCAAGAAGACAAAGAACTCACCTTTGATGCCATTGACACCGTAAAGGGTTGCTTAGCTTTATTTACTGGAATGTTAGCTACTATGAAGTTTAATAAATCTACTATGGTTTTAAGTGCTAAGAATGGATTTACTAATGCAACAGATGCAGCAGACTATTTAGTAAACCATGGTGTTGCATTCCGTGATGCCCATGGTATCGTAGGTCAGCTTGTATTATATTGTATAGAAAAAGGAATCGCGTTGGATGAAATGACGTTAGAAGAATTTAAATCTATTAGTCCTGTTTTCGACTCTGATATCTATGATGCAATTAGTTTAGAAACTTGTGTAGAAAAACGAAACATAATTGGGGCTCCAGGTAAAGTGGCAATGGAAAAAGTGATTCAACATAATGAAACCTATTTAAAAGCTTAAGTCACATAATAAAGGTATAAAATAAAAAGTGTAATAATAATCCAACATGATTATTATTACACTTTTTTATTAAGCATTGTTTTATTAAGCAAATCTTTTTTTATTAAGCAAATCTTTTTATTAAGCAAATCTTTTTTTATTAAGCAAATCTTTTTTATTAAACAAATCTTTTTTTAATATGCAAATCTTTTTTATTAAGCAAATCTCTTTTATTAATTAAATCTTTTTATTAATAAAATCTTTTTTTATTAATTAACTCATTATTGATTTCTCTATATGCTATTTTGTATATTATACGAATAAACTCAACAACGCAAATTGTAATCTATTGTTCATCTTTATTGCCTATTATATCTTTATATATTAGATATGAATAAATATATAACCAGATGATTCCTACAATTAATGCTAGAAACGTTAAATTGTTCATTAATTTGTTTTGGATAATACCCATAATTATCATTAACACTCCAATGATAATAAATATATAACCACCCATTTTATGAGTCTTGCGCCACACTACATCACTTGATAGTGTCCATGGATTTTTAATACCAAAAAAGTAATTGCTTTTTAATCTTGGCATGTAATTTCCAATAACTAAAAATAATACGCCTAATGCAAGCGGTAATATTAATTTTTCGTTTATATTAATATTTAATGAGACTCCTATTGTAATCCAATTCATTATAATCATGAGTAATACAGTAGCAATTTCTATATATTCATAGGCTTTACCATGTTTACTATAATTATATCTTCTTGGGTCAAATTTAGGTAAATACCGAAACATAATAATTAAAAGAATTGGTAAAGCACCAAGCAAAAAAATCATATTTTTATCTGCTAGGTTATCAACCTCCCAATTCACATTCCAATGAATTGGAATCTGCTCTGGTAAATAAAAATAACTAATTGTAGTCCCAAACAGTGATAGGATGGAAATCATCCATAATATTTTTCTGGTGTACTTATTCATCCTGATCACCTCCGTTGTCATTTTTTTTCGTAAAATCAAAAAACCATTTTATCATATCTTGAAAAACTGTGGTATTCAAGGAGTATACAATATTTTGCCCTTGTCTTTCATCACTTATTAAATCAGCATTTTTTAAAATACTTAGATGATGACTAATAGAAGGTTTACTGATCTTAAAATAGTCCGCTATTTCACCTGCATTGAGATCATTTACAGATAATAACTCAAGTATCTTTCTTCTTGTTGGATCAGCTAGAGCCTTGAATGCATCATTCATCCTACTCCTCCTTTCATATGTGTTAGTACTGTTTGGATACTTAGTATTACTATATCATAATTATACCATTTATATTATTATAAAGATTGCAATGCCTTTGAACCCTTTTCAATTAAATACTTATATAGGACAATGGTTAATAATGTTATAACAACCGTTATAACTCCAATAATAATCGTTGGATTTATACTAGATAGTACAAACAAAAGAACTATTGGTAATCCAACTGCAAGCATACCAGAAAACATTGCTATTGTGGATGCTGCACTTTGCTTTATAACTGTCACTTCAGTTGTCCAATTTAAATTAGGAAACTTTAGGTTTATAATTAATCCTAAGATAGCAGCAAAAAATGCATATACGATTGGCATTATTAATAGAATAAGGAATTCAATTAATGTGAGTTTTAAACCTAAACCTATTATGATACTATCTAATATAATCGGTGGAATCGTTATGGTCAAATTCACAGCAATCTTACTATGAAAAATAGTTTTTACTGAAACCGGTGAAGTTTTTATAATCCATAGATTTTTTCCTTCTAAGGAGATAGAACAAGCTGTTACATAAGTCATAGCAACACACATGGATAAAAATAATGGAGCTGCAATGCTTAAGTATTTATCCAATCCCGGTGCTTCTAAAACCTGCGCAAGAGTTTCTGGACTCATAAATAACGTAGCAATGGAACCGATTGTCATCATTACAATACCTACAGCTGTATTCATTACATATAGACTGGAAGAAAAATATCTTTTTATCTCTTTCCGATATAACGCCATTAAAGGGCTTGTTTGCTCTAAATTGCCAACTTTGTAATTACCTTTTGTAAAATTCGCTGACATAATAGAGTTAATGGCTTTAAATTTCATTCCTACAATACTTGAAAATAAGCTAAAAGCTAAAATCGAGATAACTAAAAATACAATTATAGATATAATATCTAATTCACACACTGCTAATCGATACATTTTAGCAAGTGGATAAATACCATCAATCATTTTTGTTATTGATGCACTTAATTCGCCTAATTTTTGTTCTGAATTGATACTTGATGAGAATATGAATATACCAATTAGAACAGCAAACATTATGATTAGGTTAACCATATTACTATGTTTAAACTTAGCAGCAATTACAGCAATAATTGTTCCGATAATCGTTGCTACAATGATAGGAACTAAAGGAATAAAAAATATAAGTATGGTGCTTATAAGATAAAACACAGGTGATGCATTCGCTAAAATCCCATATGCAATGCTATTTGGTATCATAATAATTAATGTAAACACAATATTGATGATATATAATAAAACTAAACGGCTAGCTACTATCTCTGATGTTTTAACTGGTAATGACATTACAATATCATAATCCTTAAAACCAAATAGCGTACCTTTTACTTTATAAATTGTCGTAATAAGTGTAATAATACAGGTTACCGCCATTAACATTTCTGGTAATAATTCTATTACCCCTATCATGTTTAATGTTGTACCAATGGCGTAACTATAAAAGAAAGATACCCCTGCTAAAAATAAACTAAATATGACTAGCGCAATATAAATGGCTGAACTCTTTTTTTTCACATGTGCTTTTTTAGATATTATATTAAAATCCAGAGCAGTACCTAATTGAACCTTGGTTAATAACCATATATTTTTCATAATACCTGCCTCCTTATGATTCAATTAATTCCATGAATACTTCTTCTAGACTCTGATTGCCCTTCACGGAATCCGTTGACCCACTTGCTAAGAGTTTTCCACCTTTGATAATAGCGATTTTATTGCATAACTTTTCAGCTACTTCTAAAACGTGTGTTGAAAAAAAGATAGCACTACCTTCAGCACAAAATTCAGTCATTATCGTTTTTAACGTATGGGCAGCTTTTGGATCAAGACCTACAAAAGGCTCATCTAGTACCAATAACTTAGGTTTATGAATTAATGCTGATATAATAGCTAGTTTTTGTTTCATACCATGTGAATACGAAGATATTAAATCACCTAAACTCGGAGTTAATTCAAATGCATCTGCATATTTTTTTGTTAGATACTCTCTCTCAGATTTACTTACTTCATATATATCAGCTATAAAATTCAGATACTGTACACCAGTTAAATGGTCATATAAATCAGGATTATCTGGAATATATGCTGTAACCTTTTTACATGATAAAGCGTCTTTTTTAATAGATACACCATTAATTAGAATATCACCTTCATTAAAGTCCAATACACCCACTACGGAACGTAATGTTGTTGTTTTACCTGCTCCATTATGTCCGATAAAACCATATATATCACCTGAATTTACTTCTAATGATAAATTATCAACTGCTTTTTTTCCACCTTTGTATGTTTTACTAAAATTCCTAATACTTAACATAAACTTACCTCCATCATTGCTAAGTTTTATTGTTTTATGTAGATATTTAGACAATTATCTAAATATCTATCTGATAACAATATAGTACTTATACAATAAAATGTCAACTGATTTAAATAAAAAAGGTTCTATAATGAATGTTGGGGTATGTGATTTTTTAATCATGTATTCCAACATTTTTAGTTTTATATTAAAATGCATCTATACGAAACCTCTT
>JARBTX010000133.1 GCA_029239975.1 Anaerocolumna sp. | reverse complement strand
GAAGACGACTTGTCTAACTCTCCAGAAGTATCACCTACAGTAACTCCAACAAATGCACCTACACCTACAGAAGAGTTATGGGAAGATATTACCATGGTTTTTGCAGGTGATATCTACATGTCTAACTATATTGTAAATAACTATAATAGTAATGGTATAGATGGGGTATTATCTAAGGAACTTCAAAGTGAATTTGAATTTGCTAATATAGCTATGGTAAATCAAGAATTTGCCTTTAGTAATAGGGGCGTTAAAGCCGACGATAAGCAGTTTACTTTCCGCGTAGATCCATCCTATGTAGCGTTATTTAAAGATATGAATCTAGATATTGTTACCTTAGCAAACAATCATTCCATGGATTTTGGTACGGAAGCTCTCGTGGATTCCTTCGATACATTAAAAAATGCGAATATAGAGTATGTAGGTGCCGGAAATAATTTAGAAGAAGCGAAAGAAACCAAATACTTTGATGTAAACAATAAAAAGATTGCAGTGCTAGCTGCTTCAAGAGTAATACCAGTACCTGATTGGAATGCCACTCGTTCTAAACCAGGACTATTAACGACTTATGATCCTACGAATCTAATTGCAGAGATTAAGACAGCTAGGGAACAAAGTGATTTTGTCGTTGTTTATGTTCATTGGGGGCTTGAAAAACATTCAACACCAGAAGCTTATCAACGTAGTTTAGCAAAACAATATATCGATGCAGGAGCTGATTTAGTAATAGGAAGCCATCCACATGTATTACAAGGTATAGAGTACTATAACGGAAAACCTATTATATATAGCTTAGGTAATTTTATGTTTTACAATTCCATTGATCGGACTGCTGTTTTAAAAGTAATAATGAATGAAGCAAATGAAATTAGTGTTCAATTAATACCCTGTAAAGCCGATAATGCACAAACTCACCAATTGGTTGATACTTTGTCTAAATCTAAGTTTTATCAGTATATGGAAGATATCTCATATGATATTGAATTAGATGATAATGGTTTTGTAGTAGAGTAAATGTTAGACAAGTTACATACATTTTACAAAATATGTAAAATTGTTTTACAAACTAAAAATTTCATGTTATAATTACCAATAACCAGTATTTGGAAAGGATACTGGTTATTATCAAGTATGGGAGTTTATGATATGAATAATAATGATCTAGAAGAACATTGCAATGAAGATGGTATTCATCATTCAGCTCAGAAATCTAAAATTAATTACAAAAATTCCAATGATAAAATAAACAAAAGATTTGAAAATGAATCAGATGTTACAAGATGGATAGAAGAAATACTGAAAGATGATTTTTATGAAGATGAGATTTGCGTCGCAGAAGAAGATGATTTTCTAGATAAGATTAATGAAGCCTTAGGAAATCAAGTAAGAAAAGAACTTAACCAGACAGATGATAAACCAGTTTCCATTAAGAAAAAAAAGTTATTCCATATATTTAAAGCTTTTGGAATAACAATTGGTATCATAGTTAGTATCCTAGCAATACTTGTACTTACTCCAGCCGGAAGGAATTTTTTATGGCAATCTGCATCAAATTATGCATATGGAAAAATGAATTATGATGATGGTTCAACAGTCGTACCACAAGTTGTAGAAGACGACATTGAAGAGAATATTAGTCAGGATGTAACCATAACCCCTACCATTGAATTAGAGGAACCCATAGTAGTATGGAATACAGATAATGCACAAGATGGACCTAGACGAGAAGAAGGCGTAGTAAATATTCTTTTATTAGGGGAAGAAGCGATAGATTCTGGTGGTGGACGTGGTAGAACCGATATAATGATTATTGCTACTATGAATACCAATGACAAAACCTTTAAATTAACATCTTTAATGAGAGACATGCTAGTTCAAATACCTGGGATTAAAGACAATAAATTAAACTCGGCTTATGAAGCTGGTGGTATTCCACTCTTATACCAAACAATTGAATTAAACTTTGACATTAAGTTAGATGGATATGTTTTAGTTGGATTTGATGATTTTGAGAGCATAATTAATGAGTTGGGTGGAGTGAATCTAACGTTAACGGAATCAGAAGCACATTACTTAAATACTACGAATTATATATCAAAACCTGAGTACAGAACGGTGGTTTCAGGCTACCAACATTTAAATGGAAATCAAGCATTAGGATATTGTAGAGTTAGATATGTAGCAACTGGTGATAATGAAATAAATGACTTTGGTAGAACATCAAGGCAGCGAATTGTTTTAAATGCTATATTTGATCAATACAAGCAAAAAAGTTTACCTGAATTAGCTTTACTTTTAAATAATATTTTACCTATGATAACGACGGATGTTAAAAAAGAAGATTTTGATAATTATTTAAAGGTAGCTGTTACTATGGGATTAAAGGATATAGATAATCTTAGAATACCAGCAGATAACACCTTTGATGAAGGATTTGTGAGAAAAATGTCAGTATTAATTCCTGATTTACCTGAGAATATTAAAGTAATTCATAAATTTATATTTGGTAGTACAAAATAATGTTAGACCTGTGAATTGGAAACTTTCTGATTTGCAGGTCTTTTATTACGTACAAATATCTATATCATGCACAAATATCTTTATAACGTACAAAAATCTTTTAAGATGTACAATATATTTAGCAAAACAAATATCTTTCATGAAGCATAACTCCTTTTGTAAATCATATAATAGATATGGACTTGCCAAATAAGATGGAGTAAATGTATATGATGAACTTAAATAACAAAAATATAAATCATAAGTTAATAAGGAATAATTCAATTAAAAGTACTTTAAATCAGATTAATAAAAAGAATAAAAAGGACTTGAGAGTTCAACGTGCACCATTAAATAAACCAAGCAACAATAATAACAATTACAAGAATGACAATACACCTGAGAAAGCAATCTATAGCAAAGAAAGCTATGCTAAGGTAAACAATATGAAAGAAAACGATCTACATAAAAACTATACTAATGTAAATTATTTAAAAGAAAACGCAATAAAAGAAAACGCAAAAAAAGAAAACTCAACAAAAGAAAACTCAACAAAAGAAAATTATAGTAAAGATAACAGCAGAGAAGATAATTATAGAGAAGATAACTATAGAAAAGAAAACTATACTAGAGCAAACGATTTGAAAGAAAACTCTTCAATAGGAAAATATCATACAGATAACTATAAAAATGATAACTATAAAAACGATAACTATAAAAATGATAACTATAAAAACGATAACTATAAAAATGATAACTATAAAAATGATAAATATAAAAATGATAACCATAAAAAAAATAACTATAGAAAAGATAACAATACAAAAGATAAATATACAGAAAGTATAACAGATTACATTAAATTAAATCATGTTAGTTTACAATTTTACATAATTATTTGGTTATTTGTCTTGTTTATGGTTGGCAGTAGTTATAAAAAAATCGAATTACATATGGTTGCAGAGAAAATTATCAATGAAGGGATTGATTATGATTCATTTCGTGATATGAAGGTATCTAAAAATCTTATCGATAAAGTAAAAGCTGAAGTTATGGATGATAATAAAAAAAAGAATATAATAAATCGGTTAACGTTATCTATGATGGTGAATGAATTTGACTTAAAAAAAACTAGACTTTTAAGCAGAAAAAATACAAAGCAATTATACAAATCACTTTCTAATAATTCCAGTTTTAAAGAATTAAATAATTACTATTATGCAATAATGAATGATGTTACGTGCTTTCCTGTTAAACTTGAAAACGGAAAATCCTGTGTTACCTTTACAGATACATGGAATGCTTATCGTAGTTACGGTGGAGTTCGTAGACATGAGGGTACAGATTTAATGGCAAATGATAATAGTAGGGGAATACATGTAATTGTTAGTATGACCGATGGGATTGTTGAAAAATTAGGGTGGCTTGAACAAGGAGGATATCGAATTGGTATAAGGGGTGAATCTGGAGCTTATTATTATTATGCTCATTTAGATTCTTATGCCCCGGGTATTAAAAAAGGAGACTCAGTAAAAGCAGGTCAATTTATAGGGTACATGGGGGATAGTGGTTACGGTAAAGAAGGAACAGTTGGCAAGTTTGATGTTCATTTACATATGGGAATATATGTCGAGACACCTTTTGGCGAAATGAGTGTTAATCCATATTCGATACTATTATATTTAGAATCAAAATAAAAAATTTACCACAAACATATGGTTTTATGGTATAATAAAATGCATTAAGATTTTTGGGGACAAGGAGTGAAGGAGTATGGAGATACAATTGTGGAGAGAAATATTAGATCCATACGTATTAGCGGTAGATGAATTAGTTGTTAAATTTAATCATATCATAGATGAATATCGTAAAATGGGGGGCTATTCACCGATAGAGCAAGTAAATGGTAGAGTTAAAACAATTTCTAGTATTTTAGAAAAAGCACAAAAAAAGCAAATAGATTTAGAAGATATCGAAGAAAAAGTGGAAGACATAGCTGGTATTCGAATCATTTGTCAGTTTGTTGAAGATATCAATAAAGTGGTAGAAATTATAAAAAAAAGAACCGATATGCGCATTAAAAGTGAAAAAGATTATATCACTAGTATGAAACCCAGCGGATATCGTAGTTATCATTTAATTATATATTATACAGTTCAGACTTTAAGAGGGACAAAAGAATTACAAGCAGAAATACAGATTCGTACATTGGCTATGAATTTCTGGGCAACCATAGAACATTCCTTACAATATAAATACAAGCAAAATATGCCGGAACACATTCGTTCAAGATTAACAAAAGCAGCAGATGCCATTATTGTCTTAGACCAGGAGATGTCTTTGGTACGTGGTGAAATTATGGATGCTCAAAATTCCTTTAAAATTAAAGCGAATATGGTTGCAGATATCTTAAATAATATTCAAAATCTATATAAGGTAGCAAACAAAAGAGAAGTTGTTAAAATACAAGATGAATTCTTCCGTATCTATGAATCCGGTGATTTAGAACAATTAGAGCATTTTAATAAGGAATTAGATATTATTTCAGAGGGTTACAGAGCCCAGAGTTTACGATAAAAGGAGAAATCAATGATATTACCAAAGCTATTTGAAAGTCGAATGCGTGAATTATTACAAGATGAATATAACGAATTCGAGTTAAGCTATGAACAAAAACATAATAGTGGACTTCGTGTAAATACATTAAAAATAACACCAGAAGAGTTTGAAAAAATTTGTCCATATTTAATAAAGCGTATTCCATGGATAGAAAATGGATATTATTATGACGGAAAAGATCAACCAGCAAGACATCCATATTACTTTGCAGGTTTATACTATATACAAGAACCAAGTGCAATGACTCCAGCTAATTTATTACCAGTAAAACCAGGCGATAAAGTGCTGGATTTATGTGCAGCGCCAGGTGGTAAAAGTACTGAGTTAGCAGCTAAATTAAAAGGTGAAGGTGTTTTAGTTGCTAATGATATAAGCAACTCAAGAGCAAAGGCATTACTTAAAAATATCGAATTATTTGGTGTTCATAATGCTATTGTTGTAAGTGAAGCACCATCAAAATTAGTGAATTATTTTGAAGGATATTTTGATAAGATACTTGTAGATGCTCCATGTTCTGGTGAAGGAATGTTTCGTAAAAGTCCTTCTATTATGAAAAACTGGGAACAATATGGAGTAGATTATTATAACAAATTACAAAAAGAAATAATATTAAGTGCTGCGAAGATGTTAAAACCAGGTGGAAGTATGTTATATTCCACATGTACATTTTCACCTGAAGAAAATGAAGGAACCATTGCCTATCTATTAGAGAATTATCCTGAATTTCACGTTGTTAATCCTTTAGAAGGTCGTGAAAAGGATGGAGTATCCTATGATGGATTTTCTTTTGGTAGACCAGAATGGGTAAATGGGCCGGAAGAATTAAAAAACTGTATTCGCTTATGGCCGCATAAAATAAATGGAGAAGGTCATTTTATCACTTTATTACAAAAAGATATGGTAAATACCAATACTACTAGTTTTAGTACAAACCAAAGTAAAGGTAGTTTGTCTGGAGAAGCACTTACATTTATAGATAGTTTAGGGATTCCAGTTAATTTGAGTAACATAGAGATCCGTGAAGATAGATTGTATCTAATGCCAAATGAAATACCAAGTCTTAAGGGATTACGTATCATGAGACAAGGTCTATTCTTAGGGGAAATGAAGAAAAATCGGTTTGAACCAAGTCAGGCATTGGCATGTGCCTTAAAAAGGGAAGATTATAAACAAATTATTGATTTTAATGGTAATGAAACGGATGCAATTCGTTACTTAAAATGTGAAAGCATTCCGGTAGAAGATGACTATCAAGATGGTTGGAATTTGGTATGTGTTGATGGTTACCCACTAGGATGGGCAAAGGTAGCTGGAAGCTCCTTTAAGAACAAATATTTACCAGGTTGGAGATGGATGTAAGAATAGAAGGATTAGGGTGTCAAAAACCGATGAAATTTTTTTATAGGGCTTTTGACACCCTAATCCTAGTAGTCAATTGCAAAACATTAAAGATAACACGATGGAAAGGAACAGATTAGATGAGTGAATCGGTTCGTTTAGATAAATACCTTGCTGATGTGGGTATTGGAACACGAAGTGAGGTAAAAAATTATATTAGAAAAGGCAGAGTTCAGGTTGATGGCGTTATTGTAAAAGAATCTGATATGAAAATAAATACAAAAACTTCATCTGTATTATTTGATAATACAAGAGTAGCATATGAAACTTATGAATATTTCATGCTAAATAAACCTGCTGGAGTGGTATCTGCAACTAGAGACAATGTTAATACTACAGTTGTAGAACTTATAAGAGAAGGTACCTGCAAAGGAGATGATTCGGAAGTAGAGTCCTTTGTTATTAAAGATTTATTTCCTGTTGGTAGACTAGATAAAGATACAGAAGGGCTTTTGTTAATTACCAATGATGGTGACTTAGCACATCGATTATTATCTCCCAAAAAACATGTTGCAAAAATTTACTTTGCCCAAATTAAAGGGAAAGTTACCATGGATGACGTAAGAGTATTTAAAGAAGGTATTGAACTTTCTGAAGATTTTACAACATTGCCAGCTGAACTTAAAATAATAGAATCTGATGAAGCCTTAGAATCTGATGAACTCTCTGAGGTAGAAGTTACGATTTTTGAAGGAAAATTTCATCAGGTAAAGCGAATGTTTGAAGCAGTGGAGAAAGAAGTAATTTATCTAAAGAGACTTAGTATGGGTGAATTAGTATTAGATAAAGATCTAAATCCAGGTGAATTTCGGAGACTTACCCCAGAAGAATTGAGTAAAATTAAGGGGACTAAATAAAACAAAGAGATTGTGCTTTTACCATTCGCTTGTATAGGACAGTATGGAGGAATAATATGTTAGAAGGCATTAAAGCAGTAATTTTCGATTTGGATGGAACTTTGGTTGATTCCATGTGGATGTGGAAAGACATTGATATAGAATTTTTAGGAAAATACGGATATGAATTACCATCAAATTTGCAGTCAGAAATTGAAGGTATGAGTTTTTCAGAGACAGCAGAATATTTTAAGAATAGATTTAATTTAAATATTTCATTAGATGAGATAAAAGCTGAGTGGAATCAAATGGCTTGGATCAAATATTTAAATGAAGTTCCTTTAAAAGAAGGAGTAGAAGATTTCTTACGATATTTAAAAAGTAATCATATTAAAGCAGGGATTGCTACTAGTAATTCAAGAGAATTAGTTAACTTAATAATTGAAAGTCATGGTGTCAAAGATTATTTTGATTCTGTTAGAACATCTTGTGAAGTGGAACGTGGAAAACCATCTCCCGATATTTACTTGTTAGTTGCTAAGGATTTAGGTGTAGAAGTGGATCAATGCCTGGTATTTGAAGATGTGATTCAAGGAATTATGGCTGGTAAAAATGCTGGTATGAAAGTATGTGCCGTATACGATCATTTTTCAAAAGAAGTAACAATGCACAAAAAAGAGCTTTCTGATTATTATATCGAATCCTTTTATGAGATAGTAAATCAATAATAAAATATAAAACCATTATTTAAACTATTATTAAATAAAAACAGAAATTTATAATGCACCAATTCAGCCATAGTTACAATGTAATATATGTACTAATAGTTCGGTGCATTTATAATAAAGAAGGTTAGGGTTACCATGAAAATTATTACGGTCGAAAAAAATGAAGCTGGTCAGAGACTGGACAAGTTATTAGCTAAGTATCTAAGCAAAGCACCGAAAAGCTTTATTTATAAGATGCTACGTAAAAAGAATATAACTTTAAATGGCAAAAAAGCAGACGGATCAGAAAAAACAGAATTAAATGATGAAATAAAGCTATTTTTATCGGATGAAACCATCGCTAATTTTAGTGAAACATTTCAAACTACGATTGTAGAATACAAATTTGATGTAGTATTTGAAGATACGAATATATTAGTGGTGAATAAACCAGCAGGATTATTATCTCAAAAGGCAGAACGTGATGATGTTTCTTTGGTAGAGCACATTCATTCTTATCTGCTTACCACGAATCAAATAACAGAAAATGAACTACAAACTTTTAAACCGGGGGTTTGCAACCGATTAGATCGCAACACCAGTGGTTTAGTTGTTGCAGGAAAAACATTACTTGGTCTACAAACCATGTCCGAATTATTTCGTGATAGAACCATTGGAAAGTATTATCTTTGTATTGTAAAAGGTAATATCAAAGAATCAGAGAAGATATCTGGTTACTTAAGAAAAGATGAAAATACCAATCAAGTTTTTATAACAAAGAAGTTTGTTGAAGGCAGTGATCCAATACAGACAGAATATCAACCAATTAAACATAACGATAATTTTACCTTATTAAAAGTAAAATTAATTACTGGTAAGACCCATCAGATACGTGCTCATTTAAATAGCATAAATCATCCAATCATTGGAGATAGCAAATATGGTGATAAGACTATAAACCAAAAATTTAAGAAAGAGTTTAAATTAGAACACCAATTATTACATTCCTATGAAATCGTATTTCCGAAATTATCAGGAGAATTTGAATATTTGTCTGATAAAAATTTAAAAGCTAATGTACCCGAATATTTTAAAAAGATACAAGAGAACTTATTATTAAATTAAATTACAAAAGAAATTAGAAATTTGCGAAACTATATAGTTTATCCAAATTGTTTATACAGTATATATGAATTTACTAGATTCAATTGACCTATGGTTATGATTCAGCCATAAAACACCTAGATATTGTATAAGCAATTATGACATCTTTGATGTTTCGCCATAAGCTAACATAGTAATTAGGCAATAGCGAAACTCAAAGACTTCCTTATTTAGCATGCCATTGATACGTGTTTTCTAGCTGAATCTTGCCCGCCCAGGGCAACTGAAGCTAGGAAATTCGTATCATTGGTATGATAAATTCGATAAACTGAATTGTTTCGCAATTGACTATAACATAGTAATGCAAGAAAGGAGAACTTTATGCCATCATGGAATTCAAGAGGTCTTAGGGGTTCTGCGCTGGAAGAGCTAATAAACTTAACCAATACCAAATACAGAGAAAAAAAATTAGCTTTAATTCAGAAAGTTCCAACTCCAATTACTCCTATTCGAATAGATAAAGAGAATCGACATATTACCTTAGCATACTTTGAAGAAAAAAGTACGGTCGATTACATTGGTGTAGTTCAAGGAGTACCTGTTTGTTTTGACGCCAAAGAATGCGCGGTTGATACGTTTTCTCTTCAAAATGTACACGAACATCAAGTTAATTTTATGAAAGATTTTGAAGAACAGGGAGGCGTAGCTTTCCTGTTGATTTATTATTCAAAGAAAAATTTATACTTTTATTTACCATTTCAGAATTTGTATGAGTTTTGGGAAAGATCCAAATCAGGTGGAAGGAAAAGTATAAAATTTGATGAATTACATAATGAACAGCAGATACCTTGTAAGAACGGTATGTTTATACATTATTTAGAAAACTTGGCTAAAGATATTGCAAGTAGGGAAAATTAATATTATTTGTTGACATTGAAGTTTTGTTGTACTATAATAATTTAACATTATTATGGTAGCGAATTATCACGTTACAACAGTAAAGC
>JARBTX010000132.1 GCA_029239975.1 Anaerocolumna sp. | reverse complement strand
CTTCGATATCTGATATATAATTCTCGATATCCTGAGTTTGTATCTCATCTGCATCACGGCCACCTAATGTAAATACTTTAACACCGTTATAAATAGCTGGATTATGACTTGCTGTAACCATCATACCGTAGTTTAACTCATGTTTCATTACATAATACATAATTAAAGGTGTAGGTGATGAACGGTTAATGAGATATGATGTAATCCCTTCTGCTGCAAATATCTCACCAGCCCATTTCATAGCTTCTTTTGATAAAAAACGCCTGTCATAACCAATGGCAATTCCATTTTCTGTGACTCCTTCGTTTTTCATCTTCAATGCTATTGCCTTTGCTAATTTCTGTATATTGGATTTGGTAAATTCTTCGCCTATTACTGCTCTCCAACCACCTGTACCAAACTTAATCATATTGCCACCTCCTTCGGCTGCATAATTTATCCCATAATAACGATAATGTCATTTTCACTACCTTTACCTTGATCCTTAATTTCATTTACTTCTTTGCCATTTAATATTAATTTTGTTACACCTTTCATTACCCCATTCGGGTTTTGAACTGTTATATTATAAATGGCTTCTCTCCACTCACGGATTACATGAAACTCTTTCCAATCGGATGGAACACATGGATCAATAAGTAAGGTATCAAACTGTGGCCTTATTCCTAACATATAACGTGTTGCTGAGAAGTACGCCCATCCACCTGTTCCTGTCATAAATGGATGTCTCGCTCTACCAAATGCAGTGTGATCTTTACCCATGATAAATTGACAATAAGAATATGGTTCAGATTCCCTTATCTCAATTAAATTGTTTTGATTGTATGGACTTAAAGCATCATAGAACTTCATCGCACGGTCACCACGTCCTAACATACATTCTGCAGCCCATGCCCATGGATTTGGATGACTAAAAATAGCACCATTTTCTTTTACACCTGGGTATACTCTAGTAACAAATCCAATGTCTTCATCTGGAATGGTGTAGGATGGTCCATTTAACATAATTCCATATGGAGTAAAAAGATATTTATCCACGGAATCCATAGCTATTTTGCCTTTTGTTATATCTGCTGCTCCAGACAGTACAGCCCAAGAATTTGATTCGAGATGAATCTTACCTTCTTTGTCTTCACTGGTACCGATTCTTTTACCATTTTTCGTAATACCACGAATATACCACTCTTTATCCCATAATTCTTCATCGCATACTTTTTTCACTTTATCTCTCATAGCAGAATATTTTTCTATGTCTTCCGTTTTCCCTACATAATTTGCAACCTCTAAGAAATTACCTAAAGCCCAATAATGTAAGAAGGATACTAATGCACTTTCACCGCCTCCTAGATTTAAACAATCATTCCAATCTGCCCTTAGCCCTTTACAGATTCCTGTCTTTCCTACTTGTTCTCCAGAAAAATCTAAGATTTTAGTCATATGTTCATATACTGTTCCACTACCGCCATCTGCATAAGAAAGTACTTCATCTAAAAATGAAAACTCACCAGTTTCTTTTATATATTCAACAATAGAACTTACTAGCCATAAAGCATCGTCAGAACAAGCATCTGCTAATCCATGAATCATATCATTTTTATTTGGTGTTGGAATAACAGTTGGTGATTTAAATGGTTTTACACTATTGTCAGGATCAAACCATTCTGGTTGGAATAAATGTAGCCCATACCCAGTAGATACTAAGCCACGTAGTAATTCAACCAGTCTTTGTCTACATTTGCCTGGATTAGAATGTGGAATTGTCATTGCATCTTGAGCGGTATCTCGGTATCCAAGTCCTGTTCTACCACCTACTTCAATAAAGGAAGCGAATCTTGAGAACATTACATTAATTTCTGCTTGATATAAAGTCCAAGTATTAATTAATGTATTCATTCCTTTGTTTGGAGTATCTATCTTTAACTTACTGCATTTATCATTCCAAAACTCTTTTAGTTTCCAAAGTGCAATATCTACATTATTCAAATCACTATATTTTTTACGAATTTCTCTTCCAACTTCTCGTTTACCTTCGCCTAACATAAAGATTAATCTCACTTCTTCTCCAGGTTGTAAGAATAACTTTTTATGTAATGAACCACAATGATTACCACCTAATTCATACGTACCACCGCAAATTCCCTGTTCAACGGCAACAGGATTACTTTCGGTACGATATAGTCCAATAAACTTGTCTCTTAAGCAGTCAAAGCTATCAGGTTCAAAGTTAGAAGTAAAATATTGATATCCAAACTCTTCATAAAACAAGTCATGTTCAATGATACCATCCTCATAAGAAGAACCTGCAGCATAATTACTCATTTGAAAGTTACGATTATCCATATCAATATGATGATACGAGAATTCTAAATACGAAAAAACACTTAATGCTCTTGGTCTATTATCATTATTTTTTATCACAACATCCCACAATTCTACTGGGTCATCCATTGGAATAAAAAGTAGCTGTTTGGCACTTATATTATTGTATTCACATAAATATTTAGAATAAGATAATCCATGGCGGCACTCATATTTTGCTTGATCTAATGGCTTTCCAACTGGTTGCCAGGATACACTAAAATAATCATTGGTTTCATCATCACGGATATAAACGTAATGGCCCGGACGATCCATTGGAACACTATTCGCACGAAAACGTGTTATTCTGTGATATTCAGGTGATTTATAAAATATGTATCCACCAGCAGTGTGATTTACTACAGCACACATATCTTTAACACCTAAATAATTCGTCCAGGAAGTTGGTAAATCAACTTTTTCTATTACATATTCTTTATTTTCATCATCAAAATAGCCATACTTCATATATAATACTCCTCCATTCTGCAATGCAACGCGTATCCAACACCAGGATAAACTCGCAGTGTATAAAATCAAAATTTTCACACTATTTCCAATTCTTAAGAACAATTATATCTAGCAAAAGATAGAATGGGTATTGCTGATGGTGTGAATAATTGTTTTTTTTTGTTCTGATTTTATATAAAAATGTTTATACTAGAATTAATCGTTCTTTCTTCATGATACTTATATCTTTCTATTGAGAAAGTTTTAAATTTCATTATAATTAAAGTAGACAAAATAGATTACACTTTGGTGTAACGATCAATGTGAATCAAACGGAAAGGTTTAGGTAAAAAGATTTGAAAACAACGGTTTATTTAGTTCGACACGGTGAAACTGAATGGAATAAAGAAGGTAAATTTCAAGGATGCACTGACATTCATTTATCTGATAATGGAATGAATCAAGCGGGATACCTTAAAGAAGCTTTAAAAGACCAATTTGACCTTATCTATACAAGCCCCTTAAAACGAGCAGTACATACTGCAGAGATTATTTGTGAAGATGAAAAAAATCAAAAACCTATTATTCTAACGGATATCCGTGAAATAGCTTTTGGAGAATGGGAAGGTCTTACAATTCATCAAATAAGAGAACAATATCCAAAGGAATATAAAGTATGGAGATATGATGATGAAAATGCTAATTTAGTGGGTGGTGATTTAAGTATAAAAAATGCAAGTATAAGAGCAAAAAATACCATACTTAGTTTAGTACGTGAGTTTCCAGGTAAGAGAATTGCAATCGTTGCACATGGTGGAATTATTAAAGCAAGCTTAATTGGCATTTTTGACTGGAAAATGTCCATGTATCATAAATTCTTTTTAGGTAATACCTCTATAACCAAATTGACGTTTGGTGAAAGTTTAAATCCTATCCTTGTTTATTTGAATAATACTAGTCACCTTCCAAAGGAATAGATTACAAAAGGGATGATACAAATATCCTGTTTATTATTTTTGTATCATCCCTTCTTTATTATTAAATTAACATATGAATTTATATATTCATGATAAATACTATAAGAGTCATTTAACTTAAATTTACCTGTTTTCCTCCAGGAATTTCAATTATATCTCTATCAATACTCACCCAAACGCTAATTGCAGATGGATTATAAACAAAACCTAAATCAGCCCCATATTGTAATTGATTCGCAGCTTCTATATACATAACAATCTGTATACTGGTAGCATACCAGGTATCACTCTTGTTACCTACTAATTCACAAAACTTTTCAATTTGCTCCCATTTATGCTCATTGGTTAATTCATAACTACGTCCCCATATATAGAAAAGGGATAGATACTGATGATTATGTAATTCAGTAAATTGTCTACCAAGTTCTAATAAATTATGTTCCTGATGACAGGTTGGTTTCCATTCGTAAAAATCATTTGGTAGTTCAAAACTTTCACTATTACCAGTTATTCTAGAATAACGAACTCCTAGTGTTTTTAAAGTTTCTTTTACCGCTTTATTATAAGCTCCATATGGATATGAAAATCCTTGTACTGGATACTTTACAATCGCTTCTAGTACTTTTCGATTGTCTAATACTTGTAAAATTACTTGTTCAATTGGAATTCTTGTTAGATTAGGTCGTGTATAAGTGTGACTAGCAATTTCATGCCCCTGATATACTTTATTATAGTCACCTAAGGGTATTCTCCTTTCATCCCAATCAATTCCGCCACAAAGATGGAATGTTCCCTTTATTTCATACGTATTAAATATATCTATTAGTTTTCTATCATCTTCTCTTCCACCATCATAACTCATTGTAAGTACTTTATGTTTTCCACCTGGAAAACATGTATAAATCTTAGAAAAACGACTATTCATTTTTTCACCTCAGGTGATAATATTATTTACTTCATAGTCTTTTGTACTTTCTTTTGTACTTTCTTTCGTAGATTTATTATATTAAATGATGTACAGAATATTCTAATAAAATTAAAACAAAGCCAGCCAAACAACTAATAACATTAGCTACAATTCCATAACAAATCCTTCGTATAATACTTTTCTCTTTGAATAAAATAGCGTAGATAATCGTTTCAAATAATAGAATAGCAAATTCTAGTGGAAAAAAAATAAAATAGCTATTTATTAATCCTTCGTTTAATAATACCGTGCCCATTGTAGCTGTCAAATAAATTTGTGTTAAAATATTAACACATAAAAAAACTTTCCAAGATTTCTTTAAATCAAAACCAAAACATATTAAAACAACCCATTCTATTAACAAAGTAGGAATGCAACTCATTAAAAATTGTGCTATATATGAAACCTGAATATTCTCTTTTGTAATCTCTCCAGTTTCATAATCATAAGTCACTTTAAAATCAAAGGTTTCTTTATGTATCACTTCTGTTACTATTACTTCGTTATCAGGAGTAATAATAATAATTTTAAAGTCATCTGGAACCCCCATATAACCAAATACGTGTATCATGTGATTTAACTTTTTCTCACCAACCAAGTCACCCCACATAGGAGCTTTCGTCCCCTGCGTTAGAGCCGGGTGCCAAAAATCTTCATTGTATTCTTGTAAAATAGATAGTTTTTCTTTATTATAAGTTTCTATCTTGGATTCTAGATTTTGATATTTGGCTTTATCCCTTGTTAATAAATCAAGATAATACTCGCCATTTGGTGGGTTTTTCACAACTACAGTTATCTGAGGTTTTGGACCCATATCTGCATTTACCTTAGTTTTATGAAAACTAAAAAGTATTATAAATAAAATAACCCACAAGTACCATAACTTCCTAAACCTTTGCATAACTCCCCCCCAGTATAAGAATATGAATTAGGCAATTATAAAATAATATGGTCCACCTAATTTATATACTTTGAATACGAATTTTCAGGATTTACAAGCTTATGAGACATTACAAATACTCTTTTATAATAATTTTATCTAAACTTCTTTTTGGTACATGATGAACTTCATTCTTATCTCTCCAATATTTCACATCTCCATCAGGTCCTACATTTTCTATTACTACTTCTTCTTTAGGGTATCCCAAAGCTATCACCAATGCTATATCATATTCATCGCTAATTTCACACACTTCTTTTAACTGATCCTTTTTAAAGCTACCGATATAACAACCTCCTAAATTCATTTCAGTAGCTCCTAAAAATATACTTTGAGCTGCAATACCTTCATCGATTGTCATATTCTTATTAATTAATAAATCTCGTAGCATTATGATATATCCAGTTGGACGTTCTGTTTCTATCGGACCATCCCAATCCTTTAAATATCCTGCCCAGCCAAGGGTTTCATAAACCCTTTGGTTCATTTCATTCTGACATATAATAATATATTTTAATGGTTGCCTATTAGCGCAACTTGGTGACAACCTGGCATAATCAACTAATTCTTTTAATTGTTCATAAGAAACTTTTTTCTCACCATAAAAACGTCTATAAGAACGACTACTCTTAATTGTATCTTTTAACATAATAATTCTCCATTCTACCGAAACACACATATATCAAATCAAAAATACCAAAATCAATCTATTTGTCTGTATGTAGGCAATTATCAATTGCTATTACTAATGCACAAAAGATTCCAGGTTTACCGTCATCTGGTATATCTAACTCAAACCCATCACCCCATGGATTCCACTTTTTGTGTATACTTCCAAAATATTGTCTGCTCTTTGTTATCTTGTATTCCCTACTGATTAAATCACCTTGAATTTCAAAATCACCATAATTACTTTCAATGGAAACTTTTCTTGTAAAATAAGCAATTTCCTGACTTACGGTAGCAAAAAGATTATTACTATAATAAATCTCATATTTCGCAATCATAAAGGTATACTTTCTTTTGATAAGAAATTGTTCTACCTGATTCTTATCATTTATATGCAAATAATTCGTTCCATAATTAATAAGTTTATTATCAATGTCGAACAGCACATTATCATCTGCATCAAAAATTTGATATTTATCTTTAAATGAAAACAACTTTTGTTTAATATATAACTTCATAGGAATACTCCTTTTCATTATCGTATAATTAATACTTAAGTGAATTGTTCTCATCAAAAGTTAGACCACAACTATCTGCTAATTTCTGATATGTTTTCTTTATTGTATTATTTTTAAAAAATATAGGGAACTTAAGTCCATAATTTCCCCAAAGAGTACATGGATACTTAGTAAAATAAAAACTGCTAAATAATATTTCCTTTATTGTTATATCAAGCAAAAACGTCATAAGTCTTTCCGTTAAGGAAAAATAAATGTCTTCTATAAATAGGTTACTGTTTAAGTAATTTAAATCACTAGCTGTTAAGTTCTCTTTAAAATTCTCCTTTTGTTCCATTGTCAGTTTTGAATAATAAAAGTCAGCGTAAGAATGATTGGACCCATTTAATTCTATTACTTTATATAAAAAATTTCTGTATTGTTCTTCACTTCCTTCTAAAATAACATAGTCGTATTGTTCAAATCCTTTTTCTACATTTTCAATGCGTAATGCGTTGGTTTTGCTGAATTCAGATTCGTTATACCCTTTTACATGTTCATTAGATTCTATTTTATTTTGTACTTTCGTTAATTCTGTTTTTACATCATTTAACTTATCTGTTGTCATTATAACTCCAAAGTCAGAATTTATTTTGCATAAATTTAGTTTTCTTCTACGAAGGATGGTTCAAAAAATGGTATTCTTGCAATTACATCAGATAGTATACCGTTTTGCATATCAACATCTAGTATAACAACTTCATTGGATTTTTGATTCGCAATCATCAAACCTGCATCATCTTTTGTTAAAGCGATATGTCTTGGAATATTACCACCACATGAGATATCTTGTATCTTTGTTAAAGTCCCATCTGGATTAATATCAAAAACAGCAATAGTGTCTGCTCCACGATTTGCAGCATATAAAAATCTACCATCTTTTGAAATGTCTAGGCTAGACCCAGTACTTTTCCCTTTAAAATCATTTGGTAGAGTTGATATTCTTTGTAATAGTTTAAGGCTTGATGTACCTTGATTCTTCTCATATAACAATGTTAATATTTCATTGGAATACTCCGTTATTAAATACAAATAATTTTGTATTGGATGAAATTTTATATGACGTGGTCCTAATCCTTTTTCTAATTGTATATAATTAAGATTACTATTTATTTTTAAAGCACCATTTTCTGTATCAAATATATAAATACGGTCAAGTGCAATATTAGTAACAAATATACTATTTCCATCTGGCTCAAGAGCACTACAATGAACTCTTGAAAAACCATTCATTTCTGCTGGTTGTATTTTATAAAAGTTTGAAATTTCAGTAAAATGATAATTCTCAACCTTTATTGCAGCAATATGACCAGTTTCATAAAAGGAACAATACAATGTTTTGTTTTTTGGTTGATATACAACATGGCATAATGCTCCACCATCCAAAACTAATTCATCTTCTAGTATATACTTATCATCTTGTCTTCTATACACAAGAACAGATCCATCTTGCTCACTTTCCCTGATACCAAAACATATATCATGATATGTACATAAAAATGAAGGCGCTTCTTTTTTATCACTCCATATTTCGTTAAGAATATCAAATCGATCTGTTAATGAATATAAAGAAATAGATTTTTCATTATTTTTACCCGGTCCATATCCAGATATTAATATTTCTCTTGTTCGATTTTCTTTCATCTTAATCCTCCATTCAATAAATATTTACCAATCATATACACATCCATTTTCAGCTAGTCTTTAACTTCTATTTTAATCCTCTTTCGTCAAATTGGCAATGATTTCCTAGTAAAATTAATAATTTATAGTAATATTATATAAAAACAAGAATATCTCAAAAGTTAAAATGTTTCAACATTTTTTACTTTCGAGATATTCTTTCTTAAAACGTCATTATTCTATTTGTTTTTTTATCATATTTTGCAATTAATTGATTTTTCAAAAAAAGCATTACTTACCTTATAACTCGTTCAAGTTCCAAATTTATCTCATCGATGGTACTATAATTACATATTTTATCTGCTAGAAACTTGGTTGACTCATATGATAAGTTACGAATATTATGTTTTACATTGGCAATTTCCATAGCAGACATACTAAATTCATCAAGTCCTAATCCTAATAGAACCGGTATTGCTCGTTCATCACAAGCAAATTCACCACACATGCCAACCTTTATATTGTTATTATGTCCTGCTTTGATTATATGCTTTATGCTTTTTAATACAGCGGGATGAAAAGAATTATACATATTAGCAATTTTTTTATTCCCACGATCAACTGCTAACATGTATTGGGTTAAATCATTTGTCCCAATACTAAAAAAGTCCACTTCTTTTGCAAAATCTTCTGCACATAATACAGAAGCAGGAGTTTCCATCATCATACCAACTTGAATATTAGTATCAAATGCAATAGATTCTTCGGTTAACTCAAGTTTACATTCATTAAGGATTTCTTTTGCTGTTCTAAGCTCTTCCATTGAAATTATCATAGGAAACATAATACGAATTGTACCAAAAGCGCTAGCTCTTAAAATTGCTCTTAATTGTGTTTTAAACATATCCTTTAACTCGAGAGAGATTCGAATTGCACGCCAACCAAGAAATGGATTTTCTTCTTTTTCAAATTCATAATAGGAAAGAGATTTATCACCACCTATATCGAGTGTACGAATGGTTAATTCCTTACCAACCAAAATTGCAGCTTCTTGATAAGCCTTAAACTGTTCTTCTTCTGTTGGAAAATGGTTATTCTCCATATATAAAAATTCACTACGAAATAGCCCGACTCCATCAATACCATGTTTAATGGCTTGCTTTATATCATAAATACTTCCTACATTCGCACAAAGATGAACACTTCTTCCATCAAGAGTTACAGCAGGAAGGTTACTCTCTTTCGCTAATTCATTTTGCTTTCTTTCGTATTCTTCTTGTAACCCTTGATATTCTTTTATGGTTTTCTCGTCTGGGTTGATAATAATATTCCCACTTTTGGCATCCATAATAAGAAAATCACCATTGGTAACTTCATTCATAATAGAATTAACACCAACAAGAGCTGGAAGCCCTAGTCCCTTAGCCATAATGGACACATGACTAGTTACTCCACCTTCTTTTGTGATAAACCCAAGTATATAGTCTAAATTAAGAACCGCTGTATCGGATGGTGCTAAATCATCTGCTACTAAAATTACTTTCTCTGTTATGTTTTGTAATGAACTTAAGTTAATTCCTTTTAATGCACAGAGTAGCCTTGTGCGGATATCTTTGATATCCGCAGCACGCTCTCTCATGTATTCATCTTCCATAGTTTCAAAAATCATAATAAACTCATTTGCCGTACTGTCTAA
>JARBTX010000029.1 GCA_029239975.1 Anaerocolumna sp. | reverse complement strand
AGAAAGTGGGTATCGATAATGAAATACAAAGCACCTGGAAAGTGTCCTGTATGTGGAGAGAAACTTTCCATAACAAAGTTAGGATGTCCTAAATGCTCTACTGCTATCGAAGGCGATTTCCAACCTTGTGAATTTTGCCGTCTTCCAGAGGAAGACCTTGAATTTATAAAAGTATTTATTAAATGTAGAGGGAATATCAAGGATGTAGAGAAGGAACTAGGTATCTCCTATCCAACAGTTCGTGGTAAGCTTGACTCAGCGATCCGTGGTCTCGGTTTTGAGATTTCTACCAAAGAAACCTTAAAGGAGATCGATGATAAAGCGAATGCAAGGAACGAAATCCTTGATCAACTATCCAAAGGTGAAATTACTTCAAAAGTTGCGACAGAAAAATTAAAGAATTTGTAAAGAACTAGTGTAGAATAACAAGTTACGACCTAAATGGTTTTCATTTAATTTAAAAGAATTATATAATTTATAGGGAGGTTTAATTATGAGTGAACAGCAAAAAATATTAGAAATGATTGAAAAAGGACAGATCACAGCAGCGGAAGGTATGGAATTATTAGATGCATTAAATATTACAAAAGAATCTACTCCTGAGCAGACAACAGTAACCATCCGTAATACGAATCACAAATATAAATTTTTAAAAGTGAGAGTGACTTCTGATAATAAAGCTGTGAATGTTAGTGTCAATGTTCCCTTAAGACTGTTAACAACCATAGGCGAAATTGCCGATAAGATGACAGCTGTTATACCAGAAGATGCCCGCAGAAGCATGGAATCAAAAGGCGTTAACATCTCAAATATTGATTTTGCAAAGATTATAGACGAAATTATCAATGGAACTTTAGATGATCCTAGCATCGTAGATGTTGAAGCATGGGATGAATCTAGTAATTCTATGATTATGGTTAAGGTTTATGTTGACTAAGGGTTTACGCATCTTGTGGGTTAAAGTGCATATTAGTGGTGGTAGGCAATTCTATTTAAATTTACCCTTATCTTTATATGCTTTCCATGAGTTGCTTGACTGTGTAATGGACTTACTTGCGGTTGCATGCTTCTTTCGTCCGAAGCGACAATTATCAAACTCCCAACCCATATCAGTTCATACCGTGAAATTACTGATGAAGGAGTTGATTAATCTAATGGATTCGTTGGCTGGTAGCGAACCATATGATCTTGTAAGCGTTGAGACTAATAATGTTAAAGTCTCCGTTAAAATCAAATAAAGCTTTCCTTATGGAGGTACTATGTCAAAACTGCTTTTAAAATATATATCAATTATTGCAACAATCTATCTGTTATCCATGGCGATTGATAAAGTTACTATTCAAAGTACACCTGCACTATTTGCTCTAGGTTTAGTGTTATTAATCGTTAACTTATTAATAAAGCCTTTGATTCTGCTGCTTACCCTACCGTTTAGTATCATAACCTTCGGGTTGTTTACCTTTGTTGTAAATGCCTGGACCATTATGATAGCAGATGGCTTCGTCTCTGGTGTCAATATGGGTGGGTTTATTAATTCCTTACTCGCTGCATTTATTATAGCTATATTACAACATATACTACGTGATACAAGTAAAGCAAGGCATTAAGGTGGAAGATATGCTATTTATTACAACGAAAGTCATCTATTGAATTATTATCAGTAGATGACTTTCGTTATATCAATTATATTACAATATTTCTATTGTTCTAACTCTCTTTCTCTTCCAACCCATTTTTTAGTACTTTGATTATGAGTAGTAGCTCTTCTTCTATTTTTGATAAATCATCGTTATCATCAATTAAATCATTTATATTATTAAATATAAAGGAAAAAAACTTATCAACAAATTCTTTTGGAAATTCGTTACTTATCATAGAACTATCATAATTTATTGGTGATATTGAATTTGTGTTTTCGTTAGCGAATTCATTCGCAATTTCTGATAAAACACGATTATATATATTCTTATTCGTTTCTTTTGCAAATCTTCTACTAAGCTGATAATACTCAGGATTTTCTTTTGAAAATTTTATTCCTGCCATTACTTGTTTTTGTAATAGTATAAAAATGCTACTCTCATTAGTAATGCTCATAAACTCCATCTTTTTTTGCCAAGCTTCTTTTACTAATGTTATATATAATTCTTCTTTATTATCAAAGTAATGATAGAAATTACCTTTACTTGTATTCGCATCCTTGATAATTTTATTAATGGATGCGTTTTCAAAGTCATTATTACTAAACTCTGTTAATGCTACTTTTAATATCGTATCTCTTTTATTCATTTTGATTGTTCCATTCCTTATATAACTTTTCTATATAGGATACAGCATTATGGTTCGCCTGTTCCTGATTTAAAATAAGAGCAATTTTCTGCGACTGACGAATTACATCTTCTTGATTCATTGCATAAAATCTATTTACAAACTCATCAACGGTATCACTTTCTTTTAGAGGTTTTAATGAGTAACCCAAGTCAAATAATCTCTTTGCCCAAAACGGCTGGTCTACATTAAATGGCATTATCACCTGTGGGATTCCACTTCGTAGCGCTGCAGCCATTGTACCAACACCACCATGATGCAAAATTCCTTTTGCTCGTTTAAAGACCGCATCATGTGGTAGAAATTGCTTTATTAGAATACTTTCATTCGAAGACATGGTAACTCCACTATTTCCGATGATAATAATCCCTCTATCTCCACTTGATGTTAAGGAAGCAGCTATTTTTTCCACAAATGCCGTTGGATTTTTAAGTGGCATGGATGAAAAAGTTACTATGATTGGTGGTTTACCATTCTTTAAAAATTCTTCTGTTTCTTCATCAATGGGTGTCCCGTCTTCTAACACAGGAAACCCTGATAAATATACAGGTTCTTCAAATTCCTTAATATTCAGAAAGAGACTTTTAGAAATTGGATATATAATTGGTATTATACAACCGTTTCGTTTAATCATATACTCACCAGGTTTTCTCTTTTTCAAATGTAGTTCTTCTACTCTAAACTCGTTAATATCATTAATATTGTTACTTTCAGCACCTTTATTAGCCACCATGTAGGTTAATTTATTTAACGTTTCTCCTAGATTTTTAGTTGTAATTGCAAGGTTTGGGAAACTCTTTATCGGATAAATAATTGGTATTGGTGGCATAGATATACATAGAATACCTAATTTCTCTGCTATATCAACTGCTCCAAATGCTTTCGGATGATAAATAATTACATCTTTCGTTTGACAAGCAGAATAAAATTCTGTCATTGCTTTTCTATATAAAGGATTAATTACTTGTTTAGCATATTGTAGTGCTTTAACGGGATGCTTCATACCTTCTTCAAACACTTGCTTCCCTTCTTTTGTTTGCAATATCGCCATTAAATCCAAACTACATTCTTTAAATTCCAAGCCATTTTCCCTAACAAATTTTTCAAATGTTTTTCCAGTACATATAGTAACCTTATGACCTAGTTCTGTCGCTGTCTTACCTATAGCAACATAAGGCTGCACATCTCCTCTTGAACCCAAACATAAAAATATAATATTCATCAAAGCCTCCTTTAGACCACGTGGTCTATATTTAAATAATAAACCATGTGGTCTGTTTTGTCAAGAGTCTCTGATATAATATTGATTTAATCTATTTCAATTGATTCATTTACCATGAAACTCCATAATGGTCCTTATCCTGAAACAGAGAAAGAAATAATCATAACAAAAAAGAATAATAGCCTTATAAACTATTATCCTTTTTTCCTTTTTCTCTATATTTTCTATATCTTATTCCTTCAAGTACTTCATCACATCATCCAAAATAGCTAAATATCCTTCTCGTTTGATATGTATACCTTCAATGGTATATTCACTTTTTAAATTACCTGCATTATCCTTCAAATTATCATTCACATCAATATATCTAGCTCCATGTTTCAAAGCGAGTTTTTCAACTTCTCTATTTGCTTCATTAATTTTTTCATTAGTACGAATTAATAAACCTGGCTTCACTTCATCCGGAGCAGCATCATAATTAACTGGATAATACGCCATCAAATAGAGTTCTACTTTCGGAAGCTGTTCTTTAATCTTTGTAAGAATTCTATCGTAGTTTTCAATCATTGTTGAAATTGATATGTCAGGATCACTTAAGTCATTTGTACCAATGTTAATAAATATTCTAGCTGGAGAAAGTTCAAATACACAAACATCCAGAGCTGCTTCTAAATCTTCTGTTTTATAACCACCTACTCCTCGGTTATAAATCACATACTCACTACCTATCTCCTTAATAAAATCTTCTATCGGAAACATTTCCATAAGAGAGGATCCAGTAAAAAGAATCTGCCCCTTTATAACAGATTTATTTCGTTCGCGATATAGGTCCAATTTTCTATCTGTTTCTTTTTTCAGTTCAGGTGTCATAAAATTATCCTCTTTTCTATAAAATTAATGCCATATTATTTGAATGATTGTCATATATATCGGAATGGAACAAATAGAAAGTAATGTAGACATTACTACTGTTTCCACGGCATAAACATAATCTTTATTATGTAGTTGTGCATATACGGCTACATTCGTTCCAACAGGACATGCACTGGCAAGGAATAAACAAACCATTACATCATAATATTCTTTGGCTAAAATACTAAGAAGTGGTATAGAAAAAGTTGGTATCAATAACAATCTAATAAACGCCACTTTGTATAATCTTATGGAATGAAACATTGTCTTTAAATCTGCCTTAGCCAGATACACACCCGAAACCATCATAGCTAACGGTGTATTTAAGCCTACAAAGCTCCCTATAATATCTCTTGGTATATCAGGTATATCTATTCCACTTAAGAATACAATAATTCCTATCATAAATCCAATCATAAAAGGTGAAATTAATATATTCTTTAGATTAATTTGTATTCTTTTCTCTTTTAATATGGCAACTCCATATGTCCATTGCAATATATTTAAACAAGCAATAAATGGTACTATGTAAAATACAGCATCATAATCAAGAACTGCTACTATTACTGGAATCCCGAAAAACCCAGCATTCGAAAACGCTGTTCCAAAATGTGCTATAGGGTCTTTTTTAAAAATTAATCTTGCAATTATGATAGATAATAATAACAGCAATATTGAATAAATAACACTTATTAAAAATATTTTTATCTTCTCTGATGTTCTCTCTACCAAAAATCCATTTATAATTACACAAGGTAAAACTAATCGAATGAGGAGATTCGCTAGGCTTTTGCTTCCTTCTTCAGAAATATATTTTCTTTTATAAAGGATTCCACCAATTACCATAAATATTAACATGGTAATGAGTTTTTTTATAAGTAAAATCACAATAGTCATGCCGTATCCTTTATTTACCTTCCTTTATTTATGAAATTATCATAACATTACCATACTTGCGTGTCTAATATTTATATGATACTATCTATATTAGTTAACAATAATATACATTCGTTATAATATAGGTGAAAAATTATGGATATACAGCAATTAGAATATTTTGAAATAGTGGCTACAACAATGAATGTAACCAAAGCTGCAGAACAATTATACATATCACAGTCTTCTTTAAGTCAAACCATTAAAAGACTTGAAGCTGAAGTAGGGTACCCATTATTTCAAAGAAATGGTAAACATATCATTTTAAATGAAAATGGTTTTATTTTTTTAAACTGTGTCCAAAAAATAAAAGAATCTTTACGTAGTGCCAATGATGAAATGAAAGAAAGGAATCAAACAGTACGCCGTGAATTACGTATATTTGTTGGCTGTGCCTCTCTTTATTTGCCAGATCTTCTTGTATATTTAAAAGGCAATACGAAAGATATATTATTTCGTATTTATCAATGGAATAATATAGTTCAAAATAGTCAAGATATGGATTTAAAGATTATTGCATTGTCAAAACCACAAGATAAAGTGAACTCGTTTCTATTGCTAGAAGAAGATATTCTCCTTGCACTTCCTAAAAAACATATACTAAATAATAAGGATACCATTCAACTATCCGATTTAATAAAGGAAGAATTCATTAGTTTAAACTCTAGTTGGTCTTTGGAGAATACTATCACAGAGCAATGTAAGTTAAAAGGTGTTAATCTCTTTGTAACTATTCAAGCAGATAATCCAGTAATTTTACGAGAACTACTTCGAAAAAACTTAGGCATTGCTTTCATTCCTGAAAAAACCTGGGGAAACTCCTTTGTGGAAGGCGGCCTTGAACTTCGAACAATAACCGACTTCTCTATGAAACGTTATGTGTATCTAGAATGGCAAGAAGGTTACTTACGCCAAAACGTAACCCAGTGTATTACGCTTATAAAGAACTTCTTTAATACGTTCATTTTGAACAGGTAACATTAAGCACAATAAAATCAATAACGTTTTTGTTTGTAGGAGAAAACAATGGAAGAATATTTCATCAATGATTGTTACCTGCAATATGACAAATTGTATCGAAGTGGATTATTACCGTGTTATGCCTATCTGTGTGAACATGGGTCAAGCAGTTGGTATTGCTGCAGCTCTTTGTGTAAAAGAGAATGTATTACCAAGAAATCTTGAAGTAAAAAAGATTCAACAAATATTGATAGATCAGAGTTCGAGACCAATGTAATTCTTATTTTCTCTTGGAATTAATTTTTCATTGATTTAGAAAAAACTGACCTGAAATACCATCTACATCAATTGGTAACCTAATGTTTGATTAGAAATTCCCTCGATATGTTTCTATATAACATACCGAGGGATAAATTTTTTTAACTATTATTTTGTTAATTGTATCATCATGTAAGCCCTGTATTCAAAGCACTTTAAAGTCTATACAACGATTCCAAAACGAATCCCTATATGTAAATTGGATAGTTTTACATATCGTTCTGAACAGTCTCATTTTAAATCCCAAGAGAATATATGTGCTTTTTCTGCACCCCAGGTACGAACTGGTATTAATCTGATTGCTTTAGTCTTCACTTTTAAATTAATCTTTACTAGTCTTTGGTAATTTTCTTTTATTTCATAAATGATTGTCCATTTATCATTTTCATCTAGAATTTCAATTCTAAATTCTCTTACCATAGTTTCAGGGACATGAAAATCATTTTGGATTAGCGGGTAATTACATGGCATATTATGTATCTTTCTATTCATATTACTATCAAACACAAGCCTTAGTTCTGTTATCTCATGCTCATTGTTAAACCTATATTCAATCCAGTCTCCTAAATTTCCAATAAAGCCATTATCATCGCCACCGATTGGCCTATCATATCCATTATTTAGATTTTGTGGGGTACCTGATAAGGATGATAAATTAGCTTTTTCAGATAGATTTGATACATCTCTCTTTTGCCAAGGCAAATAACAGTCATCTTCCATAAGCATTTGCTGCAAGTTTTTAATTTCTTGTTCGTAAATATCTTTTGGCGATAAATTTTTCATAGCGGCAATCGCTGCCGCTGTTCCCACTGCTTGGCCCATGATTGCACAAGTTCCCATAACTCTAGTAGCACTTAAGGCTGCATGAGTTGCACTAATATTTCTTCCTGCAAAGAATAAATTATTAATATTCCTTGAGTAAAGACATCGATACGGAATTCCAAATGGTGATGGTGCAGCATGAAAAATAGTTGGGTAACCTAACTTATAACAAAATCCTTCTGGAAAATGATCATCCATACTCCAGCCACCATAAGCTACTATATCATCAAATTTCCCCTCTGCTTCCACATCATTCTGTGTCAGAATATAGTCTCCCATACATCTGCGGCTCTCTCTTTTACCAGGTAAGAAGCCTATCCAGTCTATTACCCAATTCTCCATACCATGATCTCCATAGTTCTTCATGTGATCCCATATGCCAAACACGATTCGTAAAAGTTTGTCTCTTAGTTCCTCTGTATCATGAATTGAATCATCTTCACCACCTAGTTCAATCCACCAAAAATTTGTAACCGTGTCATGCTCTCTATATGGCAAATCATTGTCAGTTGGATATTTCTCAGCCCAAGTTGGTGAAATAAATGTTTGTGGTCTATCTGTCTCTCTGATTTGAAAAAGGCAACTCATTCCCATTGTCTTTTTATCCTTAACTTCTGGTTCGATTGATTCGTTAAACTCTGCTTTAGCTTCTCTGCCAATTCTATATTCAGCTCCCGAAAGCTCCGCAAGAATACTATCTCCTGAACAATCAGTAAAATATCTTGCTTCCACCGTGTACCAAGTTTCCGTAGTTAACTGCCATCCTTTAATTGATTTGATTATGTTATTCTCAACATTAGTCTCAATACAACTACAGTTTAACAATAATTTAATATTTTTCTCGGCTTTCACTTTTTCGTATAAAACACTATCCCATATGGAGTAACTTGGAGTTGGATTTCGATACAAATTTTCCAACTGAATTTCTTCTAGAATTCCTGTTTCTCGATTATTTTCACCATGTGCACCGCAAATCCACATACGTATCTCAGACGAAGCATTGCCTCCAAGAACCGGCCTATCATGCATTAAAACTACACTGATTCCATGCCTTGCCGCAGCTATGGCTGCACATATACCTGCCATTCCCCCACCTACGATGCATAAATCTACTTTATGATTTATTTGCTTCATATTCACTATCCTTTCAACATTTTATATTTCCATTTTATTTTAATGTTAAAATTAAGATTGTTCCTTAATGATTCTGCTAACTTTCTGGACTTTTCTGCAACATTATTTTATAATAATTAGATAAAACAAAACGGCAATAAATATAATAATCTATCATGCAATTAGTACATTTTTTTGCTTCATCATGCCTATAGGGGCATTTTCAGCTAAAAGTTACACATTAGTTGTATGATAATCGTTAAAAGTAATCACTTCTCGATTATTTAAAAATCACTACAGAAAGAGTGGTAACCTTATGTCTTTTCATAGTCACAACTATTTATCAGAATATATGGCTTATCTTAAAGATAAGTTTGATATACAAATTTGTATCAATGATTTTACAGGATTTATACCTCTAGATAAAGATTTAGACCGTGTATTACAACCATACATGGCTCACACAAACCCATTTTGTATGTTTATTAAGTCTGATAAAAAACTGATGCAGAAATGTCAGTCTATGAAAGGTAAAATAATTACAAAATGTCTTCGAGAAGAAAAATATTTTAAAGGTGTATGTCATGCAGGTGCTGTGGAATTAATATTCCCGATCTTTTATGATAAGAAACTTTTAGGTGTTATTAATGTGGGAATGTTTAACACTGAACCTGATATTAGTAGATATCTACTGAAAAGAGTCTGCAGAAATTCCGTAATACAAGTAGATGTAGGAACCGAACTTTTTGAATTAAGTACAAAAACGAATCTAAGTCCTGAATTTGAGAAGGAACTTTGTATTCATTTTAACTTTGTCACCAGTTACCTAGCGAGTTGTTTTGGTAAATTATCCATTGATTATCATGCTGCGGAGTTATTGAAAAAAAAGCACAATTATAACGAAGACTTAGTTTTATCACAATGTATTCAATACATAAATAATAATTATCTAACTGGCGTTGAAGTAAACATGTTAAAAATTCTTTGTCATTGTAGTGATTCTTATATTAACCATATATTTAAGAAACGTACTGGATACAGTGTAAAAGGTTATGTCAATAAACTTCGTATAACAGACGCCAAAGAATTATTAATAAATTCATTGTCAAACATATCCGATATTGCGTTCAAAACAGGCTTTTCTGACCCAGATTATTTCTCCAGAGTATTTACCAAAGTTACTGGAATTTCACCTAAAAAATATAGAGAAAGATTTAAAGAAACCAAAGTATTTCGTTAGGAGTATCATCCCTATAGTAAGTTTGTGACTTGAATAAGGTAAAGATACTAAAGATACCTTTACAATTCTAATGAACGCTGTATTTTAATAGGTTGTATAACATACCTTAAAAAAATAAAAGTCATCTATTGATATAATATCTTCAGATGACTTTTATTTTTATGAAAAGGGAAACTTGTATTCCTTTTCAGTTTATTTACTTAATTTTTATATACTATTTTTTCTTGCTGAAACAATTAGCATCATTGGGCGACGCATTTCGTCTTTCATACCAGGAGCATCCATCATGCCTTCAGGGGGTTGTGGTTCCACAACGTGATTAATTAAAAATCCTTCTGTCAATAAAGTATTAAGATATGTAGTCAATGTTCTATGATATTTTGTAACCTTTTCACCTAAAAATATAGCAGTTCGTTTCCCTTCATAAGAATAGTTATCAACTGGGAAATGAAGAATTTCACCTTTATCGTTATAAAACCAATCCTGTGTGCCGTATGCGGTAAAGATAGGATGTTCAACAGTAAAAATGAGTGTACCATTAGGTTTTAACATTCGGTATAAGTTTTTTATTAATTCTTCGTAGGCTTCTATATAATGTAATGCAAGTGAACTTAGTATTACATCAAAGCTCTCCGCTGGGAAATCAACATCTTCTATTGCACAGCATTGATACTCAATCTGGGAGTAATGAGTTTTTTCTTTTGCAGTTTCTAACATTTTATGAGAAATATCAACCCCAACAACAGAAGAAGCACCGTTTTCCATTGCATATATGCAGTGCCAGCCATAACCACATCCTAAATCAAGCACACGTTTACCATTAAAATCTGGGAGTAACTTTTTCAAAGTCTCCCATTCCCCCGCACCAGTTAATCCTTGCTGTGAGCGATTCATTTGACTGTATTTTTTATAAAAAATGTTATCATCATATATGTTCTCTTTCATATATTGTCTCCTCTCAAATTTAAAGTAATAATTCCAAGTTCATTATTATAAACTGGTTAAAATATTAAATACAGCAGCTCAAGTAAACTTAAACCATCTCTTTGATGCATCTTCAGCACTTGTATTTATTATAAAATTCCAAACTCCCTTGATGATTTTCGAAACTGTGTTGGTGACATATTTCTTTTTTTAGAAAATTGTTTAATAAAATAGGTATCATATTCAAATCCTGTCAATCGAGATATTTCATTTAATCCCATATCTGTATGAATTAATAGATTTTCAGCCATTGTTAGACGATATTCCATTAAGTATCCCATGGCTGTATTTCCACATAAATCTTGAAATAGTTTATTTAGAGATACACGATTTAAATGTGCATATTTTGTTATATCATTCATTAAAATCTTTTCAGCATAATTAACATGTATATATTCCAAAGCTAAGTTAATTGCAGAGCTTTCATTATATATGCTCAATTTATCGAGTAAATCAAGAACTTTTACAAGATATGTTTTTAATCTACATACCCACAGTTCATCACTATGAGCATATGTCTCTGAACCAACAATAAAAAACCATTCATATATTTTTGAATATACCTTACCAGTTAAGGTATGAACTTTATCCTCTTCTTTCTCTTTTGTAAAAAGTGACATCCCCATTTTTATTTTAAGATTATTAGAAAAGAAACTATCCGAATCAGAAAATCGCTTCGTATTAAAAAAATCTGGATGAAAATGAAACGATTGCGCAGCAAATATATCTTCATTCTGAATAGTCAAATGATCTTTTGATGATAAACATATCATAAAAGGTGCTTTCCTTTTTATAGGATAATTATTTAGTATAAAATTTAAACTTCCATTGGTAACAAGAATCATAGAATATCTATCTTTGTAAGGTAAGTCTGTTAATTTCTCGTTATATATAAATTCAATTTCTACTGTTCTATTCTTTTTATAACAATCTATCTCTGGCATACTCTTACCCCCATTACAAATAGTATAATTCAAAACTTCACATATTACATTGTAACATGTTGTAGCAATAGTATACTAGATTATGTACTCATATAAACAATATATATTACAAATCCTAATGAATCAAGTAATGAAAGGAGTATTAGTATGTCAATTAAGAATTTCGAAATAAACGTATCTGATGATTTACTTAATGATTTAAAGTACCGACTCATTCATAACCGTTGGCCAGATCAATATAAAAATATAGAATGGGAATATGGAACAAATCAAGAATATTTAAAATCGCTTATAACGTATTGGATCGAAGAATATGATTGGAAAAAACAAGAACAAAAACTGAATCAATACCATCATTATATTAGTTCTATAAATGGATTAGACATTCATTTTATACATGAACATGGCAAAGGCCCAAACCCAATTCCTATCATACTAACGCATGGATGGCCAGATTCATTCCTTCGTTATGAAAAAATTATTCACTACCTAACTGATCCTGCAAAATATGGCGGTAATCCAAATGATTCCTTTGATGTCATTATCCCATCCCTTCCTGGTTTTGGTTTTTCTGAAAAACCTACCAACAGTGGTATGAATAATTCTGTCATTGCTAATATATGGGCAAGTCTTATGCAAGATGTTTTAGGATATCACAAATATGCTGCTAGTGGTGGTGACATCGGCTCTGGTGTAACTAGATATTTAGCTTATTCGCATCCAGATTCGCTTATAGGTATACATTTGACTGATATTGGAATTATAAAACAACTTTTATCAAATAACATGAGAGATACTGTTTCAGATGAAGAGCGTAATTATATAAGTGAGTCACAAAAATGGCTATCGACAGAAGGTGCTTATATATCTCTACAGTCCACTAAACCACAATCTCTTTCTTATGGACTAGCTGATTCTCCTGTAGGTTTAGCAGCTTGGATTATTGAAAAATTCCAGTCTTGGAGTGATTGCAATGGTAATCTCCATACTAAATTTAGTGAAGATGAATTATTAACAAATATTATGATTTATTGGGTAACGAATACCATTGATTCTGCATGTCGTATCTACTATGAAAATACGCATAGTCTTCCACAAATTGGACCAATTCAGGTACCAACTGGAATTTCTCTATTTTCTAAGGATATAATGACACCTCCAAAGAAATGGGTATTGGATAATTTAAATGTGACTAGCTGGAGTGTTATACCAAAAGGCGGACATTTTACTGCTATGGAAGAGCCAGAACTATTTGTGAATGAAATTCGTAACTTCTTTAGACCATATCGAGAATTAGTTTAAGTTTAATGTTGTTTTCACAAAACTTAAAAGCATAGTTGGTATACGGATGCCAACTATGCTTTTATATATTATATCTTTTTATAACTTCTTATTGCAAAGATATAAGCAACAACTATAATTGCGATACACCAAGCAAGAGCAACAAAGATATCATTTCCTACTGGCTTACTTGCCAATAAATTACGAATTGCTTCTACGATAGGCGTTACAGGTTGATTTTCAGCAAAAGCACGTACCACAGTTGGCATAGTATCGGTTGGTACAAATGCAGAACTGATAAATGGTAAAAAGATGATTGGATAAGAGAATGCGCCTGCACCATCCGGTGTTTTAGCAGCAAGACCAGCAATTACAGCAATCCAGGTCAAAGCAAGTGTAAATATTCCAAGTATTCCAAATACCCCTAACCATTCTAAGATTCCAGCTGAAGAACGGAAGCCCATTAATAATGCAACCAGTATAATCACAACTACTGAAATACCATTCGAAATGATTGATGTTAATACATGCCCCCATAATACGGTAGAACGAGCAATTGGCATAGAGTGAAATCGCTCGAAGATTCCACGTTGTTTATCTATAAACAATCGGTATGCTACATATGCAATTCCACTACCAATAGCCATTAACATAATACCTGGCAATAGGTAGTTTACATAATTTTCTGTACCTGTTTTAATTGCACCACCAAATACATAAACGAATAATAACATCATCGCAATTGGTGTGATGCAAACTGTAATAATTGTATCCATACTTCTAATAATATGGCGCATAGAACGCCCAAACATAACACTCATATCTTTGAAAAAATATTTATTTGTAGATCCCATTTATTTCTCCTCCTTTTTACCTATGATTGTTAGGAATATTTCTTCTAATGTAGGTTGTTTCTCTACATATTCAACTTTTGCAGGTGGAAATAATTTTTTTAATCCCTCTAGTGTATCTAGAGCAATGATTTTTCCACCATGAAGAATAGCAATTTTATCTGCAAGTTGTTCTGCTTCCTCTAAATACTGCGTCGTTAAGAATACAGTAGTTCCTGCAGCTGATAACTCTTTTACAATCTTCCATACTTCTAATCGCGCCTCTGGATCAAGACCTGTTGTTGGCTCATCTAGGAAAATAATCTTTGGATTTCCTACAAGACTCATTGCAATATCAATTCTTCTCTTCATGCCTCCAGAGTAAGTCCCCACTCTGCGATCTGCTGCCTCTGTCATATTAAACCGCTTTATTAACTCATCGGCTATTTGATTTGGATTTTTAAGATGCCTAAGTTTTGCTATCATTTGAAGATTTTCTCGACCAGTCAATATTTCATCAATAGCAGCAAACTGACCAGTAAGACTGATAAGTCCTCTAATGTCTCCTGGGTTTTTATCAATATCAAAACCACCTACCATAACACTTCCAGTATCTGCTTTTAGTAATGTAGCCATAATTTTAATCATTGTTGTTTTTCCAGCTCCATTGGAACCTAGTAGTGCAAAGATACCACCTTGCTCTACTTCAAAATTAACTCCTTTTAGTACTTCTACATCTTTATAAGCTTTTTTTACATTTTTAATTTGTATAATATTTTTATTCATTTCTATTTTCTCCTCTACAATCTTAGAAATACCTTTATCTATATAATTAATCTTTTCTTAAATCCACGGCTAATCCTTTCAATGCAATACAAACAATTTTAACAGTAACAAACGGCAAGCCACCACTTGCTTTATACTAATAAAAAAAGAGCCGACAACAGTGATTTCATTCACGTGTTATCGGCTCTGCGTCTTAGCGTCTGGCTCTTTGATAACTGATATATTCAGTTGTATTACATTGATTATCGTTTCCTGCTTACACTTGGGACAAAATAGCGGAAAATTTTCAAGCACCGTATCTTCACGTATTTTAACCCTTGATTTATTGCCACAAACCGGGCATAATATCCAATCATGTTTATTTGCTTTACTATCCATTTTTTTGTTTTTTGTAGATTTCTACTGTGTATTACCTCTGTAAAATCTACAAATTTTCTCCTTATATTTATATTTATATTTATCAAAACCTGATAATAACTATAATTTTTTATTTATCTACAGCATTTATTTGACTACAGCCATTTATTTATCTATACCCATTTATTTATCTATACCCATTTATTTACCTACAGCATTTATTTATCTACAGCCATTTACTTATCTATAACCATTTATTTTGTTCTTTCTGCAACTTTTTACTTGGTTTTTTCTACAGACTTTTTTATAGCTTTGTTCACTTCTTGGTTAACGGATTCTTGATAGAGATCAGCGTAAGTTTTTGAATCTTTAATAAGATCGTCACAAAAAGCTGCTACGTCACTGCCCGTCACTTCAAGCACACCTTTTCCCAAGGTCGTACCTTCTTCAAAAAGATCCACAATCCCTGAGAGTAAACCTGTTCCTTCGGAAAGCTCTACTGGACCCACTTTAAAGAGATATTTTTGAATCTCTTTATAAACAAATTGATAATCTTGTGGAAGCGCTTTGACACGTGCCATGTGTGCTCTCCACTCTCTTTTACCTTCAATGATATCTTGTATACTCATATAATCCTCCATTCTTAAAACGCTACAAATCCTAGCGTTAGCACAATATTCGTAATTGAATTATTAAATAACTTAATAGTGAATCATTATACTTTTTCTATCTTCTTATCTACTTAATTTCTTAGCAATATTATTATTCAGTTGCTCTCTCCACTTGTCACGATAAGACTTTGCTCCTTCTTCACCAACAAGTGCTGCACAAAATCCTTTGATGTCATCACCCAAAACCTCCAAGGCGCTCTGACCGTCTGCCGCTGTTTCTTCTAGCAATCCAAGCACACCGTCAAGAATTGGCATCAGATTGCGACCAGTGAAATCTGAATATGGCCAAAGATTGGTATTAATTTTCTCCCATGCCACTTGATAATCAGCTGGTAATTTTTTCACTCGCGATTCAAAAGCTTTCATTTCTTTTGTCATATTGCTCCCTGTAACCTTTTCCCAAAAATTCATTCTTATTTCTCCTTTAACTCATTAATTTTTGATGATACGAATTCCCATCTTTCCCAGAATTTTCGTAACTCTTCACGTCCCGCATCATTAAGTGTAAAAAACTTTCTAGGTGGCCCCATATCGGATGGTTTTTTCTCTATATCCACAAGTTTATTCTTCTCAAGTCTTACCAAAATAGTGTAAACTGTCCCATCCACTACGTCAGAAAATCCTAACGCGTTCAATCTCTTCGTAATCTCGTAACCATAGATTTCCTCGTGACTGATAATTTCAAGGACACATCCTTCTAGTACACCCTTTAACATTTCTGTTATATTTTCCAATTTAATCACCTCTTTGCTATCTAGTATTACTGGTATTTAGTAATACTGATATTCTGTATTACTTAGTACTACTATATAGTAACACGTAATAGTGGTATTGTCAATATGAAATTTATTAATCATAAAATATTATTTTTATCACAGATAGGTAATCTAATACTCTTAATCAGAAATATAAAAATCCTCTATCCCTTGTATGGAAGAGATAGAGGACTTTAAAATTATTTGATTTACATATAGCGGAACAATATTCCATTCGCTTGCTTTTTATATTATATCAAAACAAATTTTTCCAAGGCTTTCGCTACACCATCATTGTTATTGGTATCCGTTATATAATCTGCAATCTCTTTTACATCATGAAATGCATTTCCCATTGCAATACCTTTACCTGCAATCTTAATCATTTCAATATCATTTCCTGCATCACCAAAAGCGACGATTTCATTAAGTGAAAGTTCTAAGCTATTAGCGATAACATTTAAAGCTTTTGCTTTATTGGCGAAAGGATTTAAAAATTCAAGATTATTGTTATGACTTCTAACAATACTGTATTTGTTAAAGAAGTAGTTAGGTATATCTTTCTCTAATTTATCTAATTCTTCACTTCGATTAGCGATTACAATTTTAAAGATATCCTCCTGCATATTTACAGACGTGATATCCTTTTTTACTACCTGAAGTTTATTTTTTGCAGCTTCAAGGGTGGCGTATTCATTATGATAGGCAGTAACTATGCTATTATGATCAAAGGCATAAAGAAAACCCCCTGATTCATTTACCCAGTTATATATCTCCTGTAAATCAATACCTTTAAGTATATTTTTAGAAATACATTCTTGAGTTTTTCTATTTATCACATTTGCACCATTAAAACAAATATAATAATCTAAGTATGTATCAATACCAAGCTCATCAATCACCTTAAATATGCCATGTTGAGACCTTCCTGATGCAAAAACAACTTTTATTCCTTTATCAAGTACTTCAGTTAAAGCACGTTTTGTACGAACAGTAACTTGCTGATCATCATTTAATAACGTTCCATCTATATCAATTACAACCAATTTATACAACAAACACCACAAATACTGAACTTAAAATCCAGTATATTCTCCTTCCTAAATTAGAACATATTACATTAGATTACCTTCGGAATCACACATATTGAAATGGTAATTAGAAGTATTCCAAGAACAAACATACTCAGTGCTGTTATGATTGAATATTTCATTGAACCCTTTTTTAACATTAAAAGGTTTAAGCTTCCAAACGAAACAATGATTACACCAGCAAGTGCCATTAAGATTTGATATCTTTCCACTAACAAAGTAGAAGATAACGTCTGTATCGAACCAATAATTAAACTAATTACCGCTGAAAAGAATCCTAGAAAAGATAAATTATCATATTTTGATTTTGTGAATTCATCTTTCATTTCCCTTATCTCTTCTTTGTGTTTCTCTAATTCTTGCAGTTTATTTTCCGTATAATCACTGATCTCAATTTTAGTGATAATTAATTGATACTCACTTATTCTAATCGCATAATCACTTCGTTCTGGAGTTTCTTTATCAATTGCTTTATAGACATTTACAATAGCTTTATCATATTCTTTATTACAATTTTGTAGTCTTCCTAAGGTTGCATAGAATTTAGCATAGTCTCTATTTTTTATAGCTATATTTATGAGATTTATGGCATTTAATAATATTTCTTGGTCTTTGGGTTTGTTAATGTCAAACAATTTGTTTTCAAAACATAATGCTACAGTATCTGTAAATATTTGAATGAACGCAGGCATTTTCTTATAATTTTCATCGATATATTCCCAACTGTTATAAGCTTCAAGTAATTGGCTTTTATTATTCGTATACGTTATAAGGGAATATGCTTTTTGTACTTTATAGATTTGTTCATCTTTGAAATCTTTGTAGTGATCCGATAACAAATTATTAAATTTTGTAAATTCTTTTATTCTCCTATATCTTGTACACAAAGTATAAAAAGCTATTATTCTTATTTCTTTGCTCTGTTTTTCGTTATTTAATATACTTGTTAAATCATCTACCAAGTTTATATCAGCTAATGCAAGAACACTTTCAACAGCGGTATCATTTATAGCCTCTCCGATTTTTTCAAGTTTTGTCAATTCTTTATATATTTCATTTAAATCCTTTGCTAATAATTCTTTATCCTTACTGTATCTTTCCTTATTATACTCTACTTTACTCATTAGACTTTCCCTCTCATAATATGATATCAATATTATACAGCAGCCTTTTGACAATTTACACTATATTTTCACTTTAATACCATGTAAGTGTACTGTAATATTTTCAAAGATCTGTGTCATTGCTTCTTCTTCCATTGAAGCAATCTCCAATAAAATATGAGATGTATCTTTAAGTTTTTTCTCATCTTTGGTCTCACCGGCAATACATATCATATTTGAAACATCTGTCCACATCTGAGCAATAGTGCAGAATCTTTTATAAGAATTATTCAGTTCTAAATCCGGATATAATTCATCACATTCCTTTAGAAAATCTCTGTACATATTTCGAAACAAGCCACCACCAGTACCACCTTTCTCCATTAACGTTCCTGCGAGAGTTATTAATTCTGGTGTCATACCAGGTCTTTCAAACCAACTTCCAATCATCTTTGCTGTTTTTCTTATTCCTTTATGTGATATATTTTGAATTGGCGGATTTAAATATTCCTTTGCATTGTTATATATAGCTAATACTATGGAATCTTTTAAATCAATGGTTTTTGTTCCTGTTATAGTAAATGATCTGTTTGCGGAAGACATTGGTCCTTTTGCACTTCTAGCATCTGATAGGCTTAACAAACTTGTCCTGACATTTGATCCTTGTTGATTTGTATCAACTAAATAAGCAAACGCATCATCATATCCATAAATAGTTACATAATGACCTGCGAAATGAACCTTATTTGTGAAATAATCTAGATAGTAACAATCTAGCTTCAATCCTACTGGAATACCAACATCAATTTTAGATGTTACATTTTCCCATGCTTTTGCTTTTGAAGTTGACTGACATACTTCTATATTCAAATTGAGATTATTCACTAATTTTTCTGTTAAAGTATCTTGCTTACATCTCCCACCTAAGAATGGAAAACCCATCTGCTTACTATCCCAATAAATAAAACTAAGTCCTTCTCCAAGTCCAAATAGCATAGGTTCTGAAAGTGTTATTCCACAATGCAAAAGCAAATTACCGACTGTAGTTGTTTCACAATGTTGTCCATAAAAGGGGATAAAGTTTTCAATTTCCATTATTATTGTTCTCCTTTATTTGATTTAATAAATCGTTTATCCATTCAATCTCTGCTTCTATCAATTTAAGTGGGTGTGTAAATAACGCCTTTATATAAATATTATTTTGTGCTACCGGTTGTTCCGAATAACTTTGGTGAATTCCTTGCAGTCTCTTTTCAAGGCTTTCTCGGTATCTAATAAGGCAGTCCTTTAATTCCTCTGTCGTTAAAAAATGTGAGAAAGCTAATCCTATTGAGAATTCACTATATACACGCTCGGGAGAATAAAGTGTTTTTTTTATTATTTCACGTACGGACTCCCTAGCAGTTTCATTCAAAAAATAAACTTTACGACCAGGAGATCCAAATTCTTCCTCATATCTTGATGCAATTAATTTCTTTTCTTCCAGTTTTTTTAGTGAGTTATAGATTGATGAAAAGCCGATCTTGGTCCAATTTCTAATTCTTCGTTCTTCGATAACAGACTCTATTTCATATCCGTAACAATCTTTTTCATAAAGTAAAGCAAGCAGTACAAGTTCAATCTGAGTCAATATAAAATTCTCCTAATCTAAGTTTAATATTTTTTATTATCATATATTATTTAGTGCTATTCTATATATAGAATAGCACTAAATAATACAGTTGTCAATTCTAATTCTAGGATATGATGTAGACTAGTAAGTTATATTTATTATTAATAAATCGGGAATCCATCCTATGATTACATTTTTGATTCATACGCTCACAAAAAACTATACCCTAACATAAATCGAAGATAAGAAATAAACAAATAAATGGATAATAGTTTTGAACTATTATCCATTTATTTGTTTATAACCTGTTACCTTCACATTGTGATGTCATCTAAAGTACTATTGAAGTGGGGATAAAACTTTATTTATTTCAAATTGCGAATGAAATAACAACCATGTTCTTGGAAAATAGTACATGATATTAAAAAAGGATACTCCACTTAAATTATACTCTTTAATGAGATCTGCATATGATGCCATTGATCTAACATCTTTAAATAATACCATATTCTCAAACCCACCCTCAATATAATGAATATAAGAACTCTGATTTATTTCATTAAATTGTATTGGAATACCATGGTCCCTGGCTATATTAACAGCATTCGTATGGTTGATAAAAGTAGTGACTGTAGTACCAGACACATAAGGGAGAATCCAGTAATAACCAATACTGGTAATACCTAATAGCATTTTATTCGGCTCTAACTGTGAACATGCACTAGAAACTGCCATGGTAATCTTCTTAAAAGAAAAAGCAGATTTAGGTATTCCATAAGGATTTGCCCAATCGTAGGAAAGATTATATATAACATTATTAGAAGCTTGACTGATTCCTACATAATCAATACCGAAATAGGTTATTCCTGTTGTAATTTCTATATCACTTGGCGATATCGTAGTTATCAGAACAAATCCTGCTTCGTTTAATTGTTGAGATAGCTTATTTATAAATTCTACATATATTTCTTTATCTTGAGGATAAATATACGGGGTATCAATATTTACTCCATAATAACCTTTTAATCTTAACATTGTTAGTATATTATCTAACAGTATATCCTGCATTGCATTATCATGAATAATGGTGTGAAATATATTATTATCAGTGGTTTCATTTGAATAGGTAAATATATGCATTAAGGCACCGACACCATAATCCAATGCTAATTGAATAATCTCTATATCATCGATATTATTGATTGAACCATCACTAAAAATATAGTGACCAATAATTGTAATATAGGTTAGAAACGGTAAAGTTTTTTTAAGTACATCCATTGAAATATAAGGAAATGCATATCCATTTATTGTGAGTGGCAATTTATTTTCATCTTCGAATTCAATAACTATTTCTTCACCCACAATCAGTTCATCTCTATCGGTAATATAAGGGTTATTTTTTAAAATGTCTATCCAGCTGACATTAAAAGCATCCGCAATACTTGATAAGGTATCCCCTTCCTGAACGATGTATGTTTGCTTGGGGTAAACGACTAGTATCATTTCACCTATTGCCATTCTATTAGGATCAGTAATTTCGTTCTCAAGAATTAACCTTTCTGGAGTTATACCATATTGATTTGCTATAGAGTCTACGGTATCTCCTTGCTGTATTATATGCTTAACCATACTTAACCTCGATTAATTAATCATCATATTATATGATGACGATAGGATAAAAATTATTTATTCTTTAACCCCAAGAGTGAAATTCGTTCCCAAAGTGTTTACCCAAATAATGCAAAAGATTTTTAAAAGGAAATAGTTTTTAACTTCTTAATATTTTTTGCATTGTTTTACCTTTTGCTAACTCATCAATTAATTTATCTAAATAGCGTATTTGTCGCATTAATTCATCTTCTATTTCTTCAACACGATATCCACATATAACTCCTTTAATAAGTGAAGCATTGGGATTAATACATGGTGCTTGCTTAAAGAAGGTTTCTATGTCTATTTCTTTGGTTATTTGTTGCTGTAGTGATTGCTCATCATAACCAGTAAGCCAAATAATGATTTCGTTTACTTCCTCTTTTGTTCTTCCTTTTTTTTCAGCTTTTTCAATATAGAGAGGATAAACACTTGAAAAAGACATTGAAAAAATTCGTGGTTTGTCCATGAAAAATTCTCCTTTTAGTTTTTCTCTTTATAGACAATTGTGAAACTTTTTAGTTTATAGAATTTAGCATGCCGTTAATACAATTTTCTAGCTTCAATTGCCTATTTTCTCTTTTTTATCTTCCTAGATCAATAATATTTTGGATGAGTCCCTTACATTTACCACAAGTTTCACCAGTTTCTTCATCTACTCCTGTCCCAGCACCTGTCATCTCTCCTACTTTTTCTACTGTATCAGCACCATTTCTAACCGCATTTACTACTGTTTCTAGAGATACTATCTTACAACCACATACAGATGAAAGGATTGCACCTAATTCACTTTTACACCCTTCACATTCAGTACATACACCTGCATGTTCCACTAAATCTTCTATCGTTCCGCACCAGCAGTCATTGCTTTTCTGATTGCTAAATAATCAACATTATTTTTTATACAAATCACTCTATTTTTCGCCATTTTTTAAGTCTCCTTTGTTCGTTTATTCTTTTGATTTAGTATACCAAATACTTTTTATAATATCTAGTTTGAAAGAAAAATAATCAAATCTACTATAATTACCCCAAAAGCCCAGATTTAGAGTGAAACTTCGTTGGATAATTATACGTCCTGTGGGAGTGAAATTAATTTCAACACTTTGGGGGTTATTATCAATCGTTTATCCATATACTTGCCTCATATGGTCGTAAGAATGACAACGATTCATCTGCATAATTTGATAACAAACGAATTCCCGCAGGATGCTTTGCTCGTTTCTTGTTGGATGAACCTAAATTTATCTCAATATACAAAGTTTCGATATCATCCTTACGATAATAGGTGAAAAAGTCTTTTTCTTTTTGATTGATAAATAGTACATCTCCATAATATATAACACTATGCTCCTTACGAAAGGCAATTAATTTCTGATAAAAATGAAGGATGGAATTATCATCTTGAAGCTGCGCTTCTACATTGCAATTCTTATAATAGTCATCCATCATTATCCAAGGTTTAACAGTTGAAAACCCTGCATATTCTTTACTATTCCACTGCATAGGTGTTCTGGCATGATCTCTTGAACCAGCTATTATCTTAGCAAAAGCCTCTTCTTTATTCATAGTGCTACACAACTCATTATAAAGATTTAATGACTCCACATCACGAAGATCCGTAATGGATTTAAAGTTTTGATTCATCATTCCGAGCTCCTGCCCCTGGTAAATAAATGGAGTGCCTCGTAGTGTAAGCTGTATAACAGCCAAAAGCTTACCTAAGACAATTCGATACTGTGGGTCTGAATTAATCTTAGAGATCATACGTGGATTATCATGGTTTTCATAAAACAATGATGGCTGACAATGATTCCCGTAATTCTCCATCCAGTTTATCATATGACTTTTTAAATAATTAAGGTCATATTGATAATTATCAAAACGTGTATATCCCGGCGTTTCCAGATGGTCAAAGGAGAAGACCATGTCTAGTTCCTTTCGGTAATCAGCAGTCAATAACTTGTTCATTTCCATTCCTGTCCCAGGTGTTTCTCCCACCGAAAAAGCATTGTATGGGCTGAAAACCTTCTCATGCATTTCATGCAGATATTCGTGGAGACGTGGTCCGTAGAAATAATGTTCCACACCATGATATCCCATAAGTTTACCAATACTTTCATTTCCATCAGGTAAACCGTTACGCTTTGAGATATAGTTAATGACATCCATACGAAATCCATCTACACCTTTTTCTAGCCACCATTTTACCATATCATGAATTTCATGACGCATGGTTTCATTTTCCCAGTTCAAATCCATTTGCTTCTTTGAGAAAAGATGCAGCGCATATTGCTCTCGTTCTTCTACATAATTCCATGCACTGCCTCTAAAAAATGATGTCCAGTTGTTCGGCTGATCCTTAAAGATATAATAATCTCCATACTTGGAATCAGGTTCCTGGATAGCCTTTTGATACCACTCATGTTCATCTGAGGTATGGTTCACCACAAGATCCATAATAAGTCTCATATTACGGTTATGAATCTCCTTTAATAACCTATCAAAATCATCCATTGTTCCAAACTCGGCCATGATTTTATGATAATCTCTTATATCATACCCATTATCATCATTCGGAGAATCATAAATTGGTGAAAGCCAGATCGCATCGATACCCAGTTCTTTTATATAATCTAATTTACTTATTATTCCCTGTAGATCGCCAATGCCATCTCCATTACTATCTTTAAAGCTTCTAGGGTAAATCTGATAAAATACAGCTTCCTTCCACCAAGCTTTTTTAATCGGTTTCGCATCAGCTTTTGCTATTTCAGATTCTGAGTTTAATAGTGTAAGCAAAGTATCCACAAAACCTTCATCTAATTGACTTTTAGATAGTTTAGGTAAAACCTTAAGTTTTAAATTCCCTACAATTGGATTAGTTACAACCTTTTTACCAATATTCATTTGTAAGAGCACTCGGTTAATAACGTCTCTTCCAATTGGATTTGCATACACCTCTTTGATACGACTGTTTTTTGTTAGCATAGAAGCATCACTCCTGTTCCCTATTAATATCACCACGAGCAGCCAATTCTGATATTATATTATCATACATCTGCTTATCTATCTTAAACTTTTTATAATAAATTATGTAACCAATTACTATAAATATTAGTGGTAAAATTAACATTGCCAGTTTCATAATTAACAGTCCATTATTCGTAACTTCTTCTGGTGTTACTGCAGCATTAATACCAGATAGAATTAGAGTCACACCAACGATTCCATTGGCAATTGCTCCCCCAATTTTATTTATAAATGGTTGTACAGAGAAGGTGATGCTTTCGTTACGGCGTCCAAACTTAAACTGTCCATACTCTACTGTATCCGTCAAAAACATCAGCATCAACAGCTGTATGAAAGCTTCTCCTATAAAAAGAAGGATACCAGCCACACCGATAAATAGCATATTCATTGGCGAAAGAAAAAATATTACATATCCGACTACTACCAATATCGTAGCCAACGCATATAACGTTTTCCTGCTATATTTTTTTGAAAATAGTGGAAAAACCGATAAAGCTAACAGCTGTGAAACTCCTAAAATCGCAGCAAACACCGAGTACATTCCTTCATTTTTATAAGCATATTTAAAGAAATAGACTCCAAAAGCGGTGGTAGTTGAATAACCAATCATAAACAATGCCATAGATATAGCGGTAAATAATAATTGATCATTCTGGAATAAAATATGAAACATTTCCTTTAACGAAGTGGATTCTTGCTTCACATTAATATTTTTATTCTCTTTTACTCCAAATACCGTAAACATAAGAAATGCCCATGTAATCAATACGATTGCAATAACTGTAATCTGCCAAGCTCTTTTACCTCCCCCTAAGGCGTTGGTGATAGGCAATATAGCCACAACAGTTGTAAATAATCCAATATTTGCACATATTCTAGCAAAGGAACCAGTTTTCTCACGTTCTTTTTGATCAAGAGTCAAGGAAGGTAGCATTGACCAATAAGCAATATCATTCGCTCCATAAGTTAAGTCCCAAAGAAGATAAATCACTACAAATATTGTTACATATCCTGCTCCATTTAATCCAAAATCAAAGAAAAGTAAAACAGTTAGAATACCTCCAAGAATACCTCCTATTACAATCCAAGGTTTAAATTTGCCAAATCGTGAGTGAGTATTATCTACCAAAAACCCCATAATTGGATCATTTACTGCATCAAAGACACGAAGTATGGTCATTGCTCCAGTCATCCACCACATAGTAGAATCTGGTAAATCCAAAATATCCGTCAAAAAGAATATAAGATACATGCTTACAACTGTATATAGCATATCTCTACCAATAGTACCAAGGCCAAACATATAACGATTATTATTTCCTTTTGTTTTTTCTGTCATATTAGATCCCCTTTTCTATAGACACTTACTGAATATAAAAACTACTTTTGTTGTTCCTTTTCCTTCTCTGTAATATACATATCTGACCTAAAACTGCAAAAATTTGTTCCATTATAATTAATAGTGGTACTTTTGTGATTCTACATATTCTTTATAAAGTTCATCCGATATACCATTTTCTTCAATCATCTTGGTATAAAATTCACCTGATGTTTTGATCGTTCTTTCTTGAGTACTAAAATTAATATGTACCAGTCCAAAACGTGCACTTTCACCTTCCACCCACTCAAAGTTATCACAAAAACACCAGTGATAGTATCTAGTTATCGGTAGATTGGCCTCGTTTATAACTTTTAAATGTTCATAAATATATTTTGACCGAAAAGCATCCTTATTATCACAGGTTCCATTCTCAGTGATATATATCGGGCGTTTTAAAAGCCTATAAATATGATCCGCACAACGTATAAGCCCCTCCGGATAAATTTCCCACCCCAAGTCATTCTTTGGTGCATTCTGCTTAACCCCATCACAAAATCCCGATACCGTACTTCGTGTATAATAATTTATTGCAATAAAATCAAGGTATTCGCCAGGTGTAATATCTTTTGTTCTTTTTAATGGCCATCTAAATTTACCTCTGGATATGGCATTAGTTATAGCACCTTGGAAAAACCAATCTAATAACTTAGCACATATAAAATGCCATGGATTCTTCGGATTTAGTGGATCGAAGACACGAACATGATTAGCAAAGCTAACCAACGTATCCTGATATCCCATAGATTCACGTATACTATGTATCATTTGATAAGCTTTAATATGGCAAATTGCCATATTTGACATTACCAAAATTGTATTGGAAAATGACTTTTCTCCAGGAGGCCATTCTCCAAAGTAATAGGAATTGGTTGCATATACATTGGGTTCATTAATTGTTATATACTCAGAAACAAGGCTTCCAAATTCTTTTACAATAAGTTCTACAAAATCCAGAAAATATTTTATGTTCTCTTTCTTTGTGAATGCCCCTTTTCGTTCAAACCACATGGGATTAGTGAAATGATGTATCGTAAGCAGAACTGTAATTCCTTGTTCCTTTAAATATTGCAGCTCGGCTTTATAATGTGCAATTGCTTCTAAATCTACTTCACTCTCCTTTGGACAGATTCTCGCCCACTCAATTCCCATCCGGTAATGTTTAATCTTCATCTCAGACATAAGTAATGTATCTTCTTTCCATAGATGATAATGATTCGTTGCACGGGCTGGATTAGAATGACCTTTGATATTACCTTTTGTATACCAGTCATACCAGTTATGTTCACACTCACCACCTTCAATCTGAGTAGCTGCTGTGGAAACCCCTAATGATAAATGATCTTTGAATTTAATTTCCATGTGACCTCCATTTCTATGTTTCCATGGTTTTAATAACTTTACCCTTAATACCAACTTTCCAACTTATTATATGTTAAATTATACCATACAATCATCTATATGGAAATCTTATCCATACCATTAACCTGAATTCATCCATTTGTTAAGCCAGTTCCCTCACAAAAGCGCACCCACCAGATAATTTTAATGAACATGTTATCGTATTCCTATATTCATATTCTCGTCTGACAATCTCGCCAGTATCAAGACATATAAAAAAAGGAGCTTATACTCCATAGCTAATTTAGCTATTTAGCAAAAGCTCCTCTATAATTTTATTACATTGTGAAGAATCAAAATCAGCAAAACCCATGTGGTTTCTACTATTTAGATAAACCTATACATATCATCATTCTACTTACCTACCATAAACTTCAAATTCCCAGAAAGAGTAACCCCAAGGACCAGTCTTTTCATAAGCTGTTAGTTTTACATAACGAGCACTTGTAGCGGTAAATGATGTTTCGAAATCTACATTAGAATCACCACTGTTCTTAGTGTAAACTGCTGTCCAAGGACCGTTTTCACTTGTTGCTGTTTCAATTTTGAATTTTGTAGCTGCTGTAGTGCTAGCTTCCCATAGAATATCTATCTTATCAATGGAGAATGTTTTTCCAAGATCGATTGTGTAAGTAAGTTCATAATTTCCACCATGTTCCGACTCGAAGCGGGTATTGCTGTTGCCGTCAACACCATAGCTAACATCACCGTTGCCTGATTTGTTTGTTGTAGCAGTTTTGCCCTTTGCAACGTTTGTAGAAGGAATTTGTGCCCCTGTACCATAAACTTCAAATTCCCAGAAGGAGTAGCCCCAAGGACCTTCTTTCTCGGTAGCTGTAAGCTTAATATAACGTGCTGCGATTGTATTAAATGTTGTGCTAAACATTTGTTCAACCGCACCGCTATTCTTGGTGTAAACCTCTGTCCAAGGACCATTCACACTGGTAGCAGTTTCAATCTTAAACTTAGAAGCTGCGGTGGTAATTGCTTCCCAGTTGATTGCAATCTTACTAACTGGGAAATTAGCACCCAAATCAACTGTGTAGGTCAGTTCGTAGTTTCCACCGTGCTCGGATTCGAAACGAGTATTCGCATCGCCATCAATACCTAAATTTACCCCACCGTTGCCCGGTCTGTTTGTTACAGCAGTCTTACCGAGTGCAACGTTTGTTAACTCCTCTGGTTCAGGATCGGGTGTAGGAATAACCGGTCCTCCCCTACCTGGTTCTGGTTCCGTGCCACCGCCTAATAGTGCTGCAGCTTTTGTTGTATATGGAATCAAAAACCTTTCAATAGTACCATTCGCGGCTACGTGGGTTGGTGCTGTAGGATCAATAACAAGCCAATATTCGTTAAATTTGTGTCGGTCTCGTGACCATACATATTTTACGTTCTCGGTACCATTATTGAAAATGATTGCGTTTAGGACATTAAGGTCATACTCAAGTGAGGTCCATCCGTCTGCACTCTTTTTTAAAGATGAGCCAGGATAGGAACCTGCAGGCCATTCCCACCAGTTGGTATCAAGTCCATACCAGTATGGATTGTTGCCAAGTTGATTTGTTGGGTCGTAGATATTAAGTACAGGACCACCTGGTGCAGTTCCGCCACCTCTAAGTGCAGCTTCCTTACTTTTGTACTGAATCAGATAGTGTTTTTTGCTGCCTCCGTCACTATTGTACGCCAATGCGTCCTTATCTACTACAAAATAAAGATCCGTTTTATTATGAAGGTTTTCATCCCATACATATTTGATCTGAGTTGCAGCATCACTGCTTCCGTCATTGAAAATAAATGTCGAGATAGTATCAAGATCCATTTCAAATGTAAACCAGCCATCGTTCTTCACCAAAGGAATACCCGGCCATGGACCGCTCATTTCCAACCACTGGTTAATCCAGATACCCGAATAAACAAAAGCATTATTACCGAACACATTGTTAGGATCATAAATATGAATCTCCGGTACTGGTGGTGGATTTGACGGGTCAACTATAAACTTAGCCTGGAGTGCCATACTTGCCATTGCAGTAAAGATATACGTCTTGCTATCACTTACTTTTGTACTTCCCTCATACCAGCCGTCAAAGAGATAATGTTCATTGGGATTAGCAGTCAAGGTGACCTGTGAATTAATATTATAGGTTCCACTGCCTGTAACTGTACCACCTGTGCCTGCCGAAACATTGATAATACACGATGCATTTCCACCCAGTGAGCCAGGAACAGCATCATCAGAAATGGAACGTTTTTGCGGATTGCCCTTATCTCTGTAAAGTTCACCAAGGCTAGTCAGTTCACCGGTTGTTCGCTTAGTCAAAGCTGCATGGCTTCCTGCACTCTCACCATACGGATTGCCGTCAGCATCACCAAATGAGAACCACGCATAACGCTCAACGTAAGGACAGTTATCCAAATAGTCAAGGAGTTTACTCATATAGTCGTATACCTGTTGCTTCGTATATCCCCAAGATTGAATATCATCTTGATTACTAGGCCAGTTTGCTACAGCAAACTCAGTAATCCAGATTGGTTTGTGATAACGGTTCCACAAATCCTCAATCAGTGCTTTAAAGCCGGCAATCTGATCTCCTCCGTCTGTATCACCAGGCCAGCCAGGATAACTATGAACTGTAATAAAATCAACAGGATAGGAACCATCTGGCTGTTTAATTAGTTCCATAAAGTCATAAAGCCATTGTCCGGGTTTATTTTCATACTCCCAAGCCGCAGCAGGCGAACCAATGCGCTTGCCGGAATTAACGAAGCTAGGCCACCAACTACGAGCAACCGTAGTTGCAGGTGTATTAACTTGTCCTTCGTGATCTGGCTCATTACAGCCAAGCACTGTTTTGTAGTCGGCAATTTCACTAGGATTACAAACACCATTCCAGAACATAGGAGTAAAATCAAGGTTCTCTACGACTGCTTGATTGGATTTGGTTGCATTCCAGGTGTAATACCAACTTAAATTCATGTTCTGCATGTTTGAAAGATCATTAAAAAAACCGATGCCTTTTTTGCTTACATAAAATGTTCTCGGTTTGGTCAAAACCTTCTGACCGTTTGCCAACTCGGCTTCGATCCAAATGGTATGAGTATTTACATCAGCAGTATATATCTCATACTCAATTGTGTTTCCAGACGTTGCTTTAACAGCCTCACCTGGCAAGTCGTCTAGATATACTATGTATCTTATTACATTTTGTACAGTGTTCCACTTGATCCAAATAGGTCCCGCAGGGATTAACTGCTCCTGAGCAGGATATACAATTGCATCATTTTGCCATTCAGTAGCAGACACCGCACCATCCTCTACTGCAAAAGCATGTATGCCTGTAATCGTATTCAGCAACATACATACCGCAATAACTAAGGATATGATTTTCATTTTCTTCATACACTCAACCTCCAATAATTTTTTTGCATTACTAAGCATTTTTGTGCATAATATATTGTCATAGTAAGTATATCACATAAATTGGAAAATATATACTATTTTGATAGTAGTAGATATTTCCCACGAACTATAATTGACCCTTTACGCAGTACTGGTAAAGAGGCGAAAAAGAGATAAGCGAAAGCTTATCTCTTTTATTTAAGTATATATTCTTATAACGACTGTTGTAACTGAAGAACTACTTCTGAATGCCTTAATGGTTTAGATAGATGCTAACTGAATCTAGTGGGGTCTTTTAGCATTTTTATTTGATAACAATTTATCCAAATATATGGATTTAAACTGTTTACTAGCCATCAACTGCTTTAAAGGGGGTAATTTAAATATAACTCCAAATACTGCCGCCATCGCACGATGATTAGCAAATGCCTGGTTATCAAAGATGAGATTTTGGAGGGTTCCTTTTTCGATTGCTTGTAGTACAAATCTATGGGTACTATTCACTGGTGTAATGACTTGAACCTCTCTTCGCACTAACTCAATGGCATTTTTAGGACAACTTCTCACACACACACCACAACCAAGACATATTTCTTTATCTACATGGGCTACCACTTTACCTTCTTTATTGTTTTGCATAGAAATTGCCAATATCGGACAAACTTTTTCACATTTACCACATCCTATACATTCTTTCGAAATCTTCGGTATATAATTTGTAGTAGCTACCGGCTGCATGGGGCTAAATTTTCTTGCTGCCTGCAAGGCTTCACAGCAACAGCCACAACAATTGCAAATAAAAGCTGGGTCTTCACGAACATTCTCTCCAATTTGAACCAAATTAGCTGCATAAGAACGTTCTAATACATCCATTGCTTCTTTCTTATCAATTAATTTTGCATGTGCCCCATGTTCAGCAAGTGAACGGGCAACATTTCCAAAGGTTAAACAAACATCTAACGGAGCATCAATTTCACAGGGATGACCAGCATGTAACATCTTATGTCTACAATAACAAGTTCCAAGTCCTATATGAGTTGCTTCATCAATAATATGACTAGCTCTTTCATAATCTAAAATATGAATCGTGTTATCATTGGTAAGTATAGGCTCCTGTACATAAACTCGCCCAAGACGCGTCTCTGTAGTAAAAAATAAATCTTTTACAAAATCTTCTTCCACATTCATATATTGATAATACAGTTCACTTAAATATTTCTGATCGATATCGCCTCTAGTACGCATCAATGCAAATTCAATAAACCCTGCCATTGGTGGTGGCATAACATATTGACGTACACCATTATAATAGGAATCTACTAGCAACGCTTTCTCACACAGATGCTCTAGAAAATCTTCTGCTTTCCCTTCAGTTGTATTCCAGATTTTTGCTGCTTTTTTTGCAGTAAATGGGCGAACAGGTAATAATGAGACCCATTTGGCTTCCCTTTCAGTATATAGAACTTGTAAAATTTTATACAGGTTGTCCGATGGTGGAGCACCTTGTGTAAACCAATTTATTCTTTCTTCTAAATTCTTGTAGGCATCTTTGCTTGTAATATGTCCCATGGGTTCACCTTTCTTACAATACCATTTTACTATCTGATTCAATTGCGTGTCCCCAATGCATTGAACCCTAGACCAGTTCATATGGATTATGTTGATAAAATACATGATATTTACTTTTAAATTAAATAAGTCGATTAGGTATATATTTCATTTAGATTGTTCTCTTATATTCTTCTAAGCAGCAATATTTTCCATTATATACCAACTCACATTATTAATCAAATACATTTACAATTACTAATGAGTGCGTCTAACCGTTTATTTTAAACTTTTTCGATAAAACCACTTATTTATTTTAAACCATGATTACTCACTATATAAAATAATAGTTTCCGAGCATTGGGGCTTTCTGCACGCATTCATTTGCAGAAAGCCCCAATTTCAGAAACTAAAATTTTATCCTTTATAATTTTATTGTTTTTGTTGCAACATTTTCACAAAATGCTTTGTCATGCTCGACAAACAAAATTGTTAACTCATGTTCATTTAATAAGTTCTCAATTTGCATTCGGGAAATGACATCAATAAAGTTCAATGGTTCATCCCAAATATACAAATGTGCCTGTTCGCATAAACTTTTGGCAATTAGTACCTTTTTCTTCTGTCCACCACTAAAATCTTCGATATTCTTTTCAAACTGTTCTTTTGAGAAATCCAGTTTTTTTAGCATTGATTTAAACAAACTCTCGTCAATATTGTATTTATCTGCATACTCAGATAAATTACCTCCTAAATCTGAAGTATCTTGTGAAACATACGAAATAATTAAATCATTATTCTTTCTAACGACTCCATTATGGGGGATGTCTTCTCCATAAATTAATTTCATTATACTTGATTTTCCGCTGCCATTCTTTCCTTGAATTGCAATTTTATCACCTTGCTCTATAGTAAAACTTACTCCTTCACAGACAATCTTATTATCATATTCAATAGAAAGTTCTGTAAGTTCTACCAGCTTTTTATCATGGAAAGTAAGCGGTATTATTTTTAAACTTTCATTTGATTCAATATTTTTTAGAAGCTTTGATTTTTCCTCTATCATATTTTGCTGTCTTGCTTCTATATTTTTCGCTCGCTTCATCATTTTTGCAGCTTTATGTCCCACATATCCTTTATCTAACTTGCTCCCAGAATTCGTAGTTCCATACTTGCTGCTTTCAACACTATCAGACCATGTAGATGTACGTTTAACCGAGCTTGAAAGTCTGTTAATATCCTTCTTCAATTTTTCATTTTCTGCTAGCTCAAAGCCATCTTGTAATTCCTTGTTTCTCCACCATGACGAAAAATTACCTTTTTGTATTTCAATATTAGTTTTATTTATAGACAAGATATGATCAACACAATTATCCAAAAAAGACCTATCATGTGAAATCAGAATAAATCCTTTCTTTTTTTTCAAATAATTACTTAGCTTTTGCCTAGCTTCTGCATCCAAATGATTGGTAGGCTCATCAATTAGTAAAAAAGAATTCTCCTTTAAAAACATAGCAGCTAATAAGGCTTTCGTCTGCTCTCCTTTTGATAGTGTATAAAACGATCTATATAAAGCTTCGTAATCCATATCTAACAAAGATAATTCTTTTTCTATTTCCCACTCCATAGAATTGGGACAAATCTCCCTAATGATATCTATGGTGAAATCGCTAGCTTCCTGTACCTCATATGGAAAATACTCAAAAGTAACATCAGCTGAAATGTTACCACTATATTCATATTTCCCAGTTAAAAGATTTAAAAAAGTAGTCTTTCCTCTTCCGTTTCTTCCAGTAAAACCCAATTTCCAATCGGTGTCTATACGAAAACTTACATTTTCAAATATATTATCATAACTGCCTTCATAAGCAAAGGTAAGGTTTGTTACATTTATTAAAGACATATTTTTGTCCTCCTCTGTTTTTCCTATTAAGATTAACAAAGTCGGAACAATAGGCGACCTTGTTATTGCTCCATATAAGTGTCGCCTTCCGTATCCGACTCTATATGGAGATTATCATGTGTTATCAATGTGTCTAACATTACATTTATCATTATGTTTATCCTCCTTATTGATATTTACAAAAAGTAAGAGCTGCAAGAATTCATTATTCTTACAGCTCATAGATATACGAAGTTAAGCTAAATAATAGCATAACACAAGTGTATATATTAAGAGAAAAAAGAATAATTTTCTTGCACAAGCACAATAAAAACAAACGGGATGTAACCGTTTATCTTTGTATTAAATGTACTTTTCATATTAGCAAGAAAAATTAATCATTTTTTCACCTCGAATTTTATTTTTTATCATTGTACTATTATAAGTTAAAAAAGTCAAGAAAATGAATACTTACCTTAATGAAAATGTCCCTGTTTCGAATAACTGTATTGTAAATGAAAAGAATACCTTAAAGCTTACATATATTAATCCAAAAATTAAATAATATATATAGGTTATTGCGAAACTATATAATTTATCAAATTGCTGATACAATATATACGAATTTTTTAGTTATTACTCTAAAACTAAGGTTCAGCTAAAAAAAGGTATAAATTGTATAAGCAATAATTTCATTTTTAATATTTCGTAATTATCTATATATTTATACAATAAAAAGGAGGTTATTTTTTATGGAAATAATGGAGAACTGGCATGATTGGAAAAAGACACTTGGAAAAGCAGTTGACCTTGGAGAAACCGTTGGAATGTCTGAAAAGACAATAACCAATCTTTCAGAAAAAGTTGGAACCTACCTGTCAAACCATGTTGATCCTCATAATGATGAAGAAAAGCTTTTAAAGGAAATGTGGGACACAGCAGACGAAGAAGATAGAAAAGTATTAGCTAAAATTGTTGTAAAAATGGTTGATAAATAGCAAATGTGCTATTAAATTTGAATTTCCACAAATTTATTAAACGCAAGATATATATTACAGGATATATACCTTGCGTTTTTCATAGGGATTGCTCATTATGTACTATCAGTAATAAGACAATTTTTATGATATTACAGGAAAAACATTCAATGATCAGTAAAAATGGCTTACCACCTATTTGATTTTCCCTTCTTCCGTCTCCACTTTATTCACAAAATCCATATTATAACGAACAGCACCGTGATCTTTAATAACAGTAGCTCTTGTGATACGGATTGCCAAAATAATGCAGTCTTGATCCTTTTCGTTATTTGCATAGTCGTACCAAATAGCAAACGTTTCACGAAGTTTAGCCCTTAACTCAGTATTTTTCGGATCTAAAACCCAACCGAGATTTTCTCCGATACCGTTTCCAGAAAACCACTGGTTACAAACCGAAAATGCAACTTCTGGGTTTTTTTCTATCTGTTGCATTTTTGTTGATTTTGCCCAAGTAGTAACATAAAACACACCATCTTCATAAAAAGCATCTACATCACGGATATAAGGACGAGGGTTACCGTCACCGTTTAATTCCATTGCGATAGTCGAGAGAGAGATCAGATTATCTTTTCCGTTGCCACACCTTTCCTCAATTAATTTTAAGCCTTCTTCAAACCTACTCATTTTAATTCCTCCCCATTTAAAATATTATTTTAGAAATGCAAAAAACTTATATTCTGATGCTTTCAGATTTTCAAACCTATTAATAAATCATGCATTGCTATTCTGATTCCAGTACTGCAAAACATAATTGAGCAGGGTCCTGATAATATTCATATAGCCATGTATATTTGTTATCACCAACCAAATAATTTTGTGCTGCTTCTGGCGAAACGAAAGATCTGGAGTCAAATGGAGGCGCTTCCTCAGAGACAGTTCCATATTCATCAATTTCTAACAACACATAGTCCCGACCCAACTTAGCATCTGGATTCTTTAAAAGGTAATCCTTAAGAATAATAGATAAATCGAAAAACATTATTATATCTTCTTGTTGAGCCTTGTCCACACGATAAAGCGGACTAATAATACGGTAAGACTGACCCGTAAAGCTATCCATTGTCTCGGTGGATGATGTATCCGATACAATCACTAAACTATCCTCATCCACAATAGATTCATTATACTTGTCTTCTATAATATAACCTTCAATACCTTCTACCTGACTAGATATAACTACCGGTTTTCGTTGACTCAAATCATCTAGGAAATAGATAGGATTAAAGCCAAAAGTTGCTTCATCATAATATAAAGCATCTAATGCATCAGTTGGTACAGTAGGAGTTAAAACTGATACATTTAACAAAATATCTGAATAGATAGAAAAATTATTTGCAATATATTCTCTGAAACTATCATAGTTACTCACATAATCATTCAAACTATCCGGTCTGATTGTTATAAAAGTACGAGTACGAGGTCGATCTTCCAAAAAGAAAGCCGTATATACCATTTCAGAAGAATAACTAATAAATTTCTCTAAATCACCGTCCCATTTCTGATGATAGGCATCTCGTAGACTATTCCACAATCTTTCCTGACTGTCATCATAAATTGGATTAATATCTACATGAAAATTATCAGAAAGCGGATTACCTGCAAAAGCTTCTTCCAAAGCACTTTCTACTAAATCATATTCTCTGGTATCATAACAACGATAGGAAGGATCTTCCCCTTTACTAGTAAAGACATTCATTCTAATATAATAGCCTTCTGTTGTTAACGCATAATAGCCTTGTGATCGATTTCTATCCCTATACCAGCGAGTCCATTCGAATTCCGGAGTGTCTCCGTACTTCTCCTGAATAAATTCAGCCATGATCTTTTCAGCCTGTTTTTTTGAATAACCTTTGTTTTGACATCCACCAAGCAGTAACAAACTCATTAGTATAATGAGAGCGAACATAAATTTACCTTTTTTCATATGTGTTTTCTCCTTTGTTGTTTTCGTTATCTTTACACACTATTAAACTAAGCAATACATCTCCTATAAATCACAAATATATTCCACTGAATCTTGCGCTACATCGTTCATTTTCTTTCATAAAAACCGAGAGTAAATGATGTCTTTTCATCATAAGGTGACAGCCATCTGTATATGTAATCATCCCTTTTCCAATCAAGCGTCCATATGTCGTATGTTTTTTCATTATCATTACTTTCGGTGATTACCATTTCACTTCCAAACAAATCTTTATCAAAATAACAATAGATACTATCTTCAATGCCATATGTTTCGTAAGTATCATCCAATAGCGAAGTGCACTCGACCGATACAACTTTATTATCAACGGAGTAAAAGGTTTCTTTATTGTAATACTCTGTTTGAACCTCTTTCTCAGCCGGTAACTCTTTAAAATCTATATCATAAACAAAATCATTCCATGCGAATTCTATGCCATTTATACTTTTTGATTGATAACGGGCATAGTTATAATTGACGTTATCATTGTATATGTATTCATCAGACTCTGAATCATACATTTTTATCTTATAAGCGGTGACTACATCAGATAAACTGTAATAATATTCTTCATTATCAAACTTAAAATAATAGGGTGAAGCCATATCCTCTGTGATATATCTTTCATTGCTGCGGAAATTAACAAGAGCCAGATATACATCGGATAGCTCCTTTTCCGAGAAAAAATGCTTAGCATCAATACTTCCAAAGTCCATATCGCTTGCAATATATTTGCATACCAATAAAATTTCATACTGGTCTTTTTCAAATAAATCGTCTACTGAGTTTATACCATATTCCGTATAGTTGGCATAATCACTTCTATCCAATTGACCATCCATATCCTTTCGGTAGTAATGGATTTCAAAATCATATGGAGTATCGACTGAAAGAGAAGAAACTGCATAGTTTTTTAAATCATCCACAACAACTAGCTCGTTATAATTATCATAACAAACGCCTGTATTAACATCGACAAGTACTGAAAACTCTTTTTCATTTACAGTAACTGAGGATTTGACATAAGTACTGGCATACTCAGAAAAACTTGGAATAACAGTATCACGTCTAGGCAGGTTCAAGCACTTCAGATATTGGATTTCCCCGCCGCCGTAGTTCAATTCCAAATACTCCTGAACAATGGGTTCGGCTAATTTTTCGTTATTCCTTGCTATCGCCTTTTCCTCTTTTGACATGCAAGCAGTCAATGGTAAAAAGCATATAAAAATAAAAAAAGCCAAAGCCAGTCTTCGTATCGATTTAGCATACTTGATAAAATTCATTCTATAACTCCTTCTCTTTTGTTCTTATGAAAATTCAAATACAATTCTTTTACATAAGTACTTCAAAAGTTGACGTCTAGCCATATATATTCGATTATATACTTTTTTGCACATACTACCGCTCACTCTTTATGATGGCTTTTCCGTTGGAACATCCCTGTGTCATCCGTTTCATAAAATTAAAAACAAGGTAACAACTTTTGTGATTTCCAATAATTCACACGCTGTTGGTATTTTCTTATATTCTAATAGGAATAACAGTATAAACAACATAATTAATTCTATTGTACTCTTATGACAGGCGAAATACAAGAAAAAATATCCATAAAATTGGTAATATTACAAAATATAACATTCTATAACAGCTTACATTACTGCTTGTTCATATTTTGGAGTGCTTTTCATTTCTTCTCTAAGTACTGCAATTACTGGGGTTCTGCTCTTTTCTTTAATGGTCGTAAATAATTGCTAATATCCTGCATCTTGTAACGAGTAATTGCTAGTATCCTGCATCTTGTTGCAAGTAATTGCAAGGGTTCTTCATCTCCTTGAAAAAAATAAAGACATTAACGTATAGTTACCTTACGGTATCAACCACGTTAATGCCTATCTTTATTTTCTGTACTTAAGAGTTCTCAAAAATTATCTTCTAGCATTGCATAGATACAATCATCATACCATTGATTGTTCATACGAAAGCTCTTAATAAAATGAGCTTCTTTCCTAAATCCGATTCTTTCCAGAAGCTTTATAGATTGTATGTTATCAGGATCAACAGATGCGATAATTCTATGTTTCTTCAAATCAGTAAAGGCGAATTTCATTACAGCTTTTACTGCTTCTAAAGCATACCCGTTACCTTGATACTCAGGAGATAATGTATACCCTATTTCAATCTGATAATCATCCTCTAAAAAATGAATCCCAATATCTCCAATCATTTGTCCTTCCTTTAAACAAACTGCTAATTGTAACCATGTATTTTGTGAATTTAGGCAAACAGCATCATTTTTTATAATAAATTCTTCAATTTCTTTGATGTGTTTTGGCCTCCATGATTGATATTGATATATTTCTGGCATGGAACGATATTGAAAGAAATCTTCCTTATCTTTCATCTGAAGTGTTCTGATTAACAATCTGTCTGTTATTATATGATTAAATTTATCCATGCATTAAACTCCTTTTATTTTATCTTAGCGATAGACATACTCGTCCGTTATGAATGTTTCAGCATACACACCGTTTCTTCTTTCTTGTTGTTGCAATTCTGATAACCATCGAGCCCAATAACCCCTAGGTGTCAGAATATATTATCGACAATTCCAACGATTAACTATTATTTTTTATTTGCTTTGTAGTTTTTCGGTGCTGTCACCAAAATATCGGCATACTTCTTCAAGGCTTAACAAGAATATGTTGTCCTGCCCGTCTTCTCCGGCTTTTGTACCATACCATGGATTATCCGGGTTTTTATTAACTACTTGAATGATTCTTGATTGATTTGTTTTCTCAAATTTATCATAAAATTCACTATTAAGATATTTTCTTACCTCGCAGCCATCCCATGTTGTGTCTTTATAAATATTATGGTAGGCACGTCGCTCCACTATATCTTCAGTTATAATCAAAGCCGTGTTGTTTTGTATATCAAGTATGCGCCATTCGTATCTGTCAAATACTATTTTATCTCCTATTTGCATTTTTAACTCCAATTCTTTTTCTCTGTAAACATGACACCTCATTATCAAGCCATACTTCAATATCCTGGCTTATATCAATTATTGAGTCATCTAAAGGAAAGCTAAACCCGTGACAACCTTTTTGGCAAAGTTCACCGAATACCTGATAACCCCTTAGAGCAGTCAAAACCAAAACTCCTGCCATCGGGTTTGATTTTTAGCAAACCGCTTTCTTTTACAAATTCCGTTATCATGACATTCGCTTTACCTTCGCAACCTTCTCCCGCCGAGTAAGCAGCCGCCACTGTCATAGGTGGTAGATATACAATCCGCACATCCTTGTCCGTCAGTTTGTTTAAATTTTCATTTACCTTGTTTAATTCTTCCACGGATATATTCTCCTTGATTTTATTTTCGGAAAGTGAGAGAGTGCTTACAAAGGCAAGCATGGTTTTGTCGTTTAATAATTCAAGTTTCAAATATACGTCCACTTTCTCCTGCAGCTCATCAACAAAGCGTATCAATATCGATTTAAGGGTGGACAGAGCAGTTATTTCTTCATCAAGCTTACTTATGTTCTGTTTAAATATCTCAATGACTTCTATAGCGTTTTGGTTATTGAGAATATCTTTAATCTGCTTGACTGGAATTTGTAGCTTACGCAAGATGATGATTTGTTGTAGCCGTTGTATCGCATTTTCGTCATAAACCCTGTACGCATAACCATCCTTGCGACTACTTTTTATCAATCCGATTTCTTCATAATAACACAACATTCTTCTTGAAATACCGTAATCCAATGAAATTTGTCTTATTGTTTTTAAATCGTCCACCGATATTACTCATCAATCCCTAAGTTGATTGTTGTTTTTTATATTCAAACCCTTTAAACAATGGTACCGCCACATTAAATATAACATCATTTTATAAATATTTGTTTTCTATAGTTTGCTCTGGAATCCATTTATTATCATATTTGTAGGTGGTTAGATTTATATTGTTGCCTAAACTGAACGTGTATTTTTCCCCTGCTTTATAGCAGTTTCCATTTTCCGATGTAAAGCATAGCACACAATAATCGGGGTCAGTTACACCAAGTGGATAATATTGTTCATCACCTTGTTTCCAAAAACGTTGCTTGGTTTCGTTGTCTGTATGAACTCGGATACGTCCAGTGAGATTTAAGCCAAAAAACTCGTCGGATTTTCTAAAATAAACACTGGCTTTTGGATTTTTCAGCCATTGTTGAGTACGTATTGCTGATAAATTAGTTGAGAACCAGATATTTCTTATGCCCTCATTTTCTGCTTTAAACATAACTTTTGCATTTGGAAAACCATTTTCATCTACAGAACACGATACACAATCAGAACTGCTTTCAATTAAATTCATAATATCTTTTACAATTTGCTCATTCATAACATTCGTTCCTCCATTAATACGTTTTATTTTTTATTAGCATATCTTGCTATTTTACTTCTTATAAAAATCGCCGATTTTAATCCCCTGCTCTATTTTAAATTCTCAATAATTCGTCTTAACGTATTTTCAAAAAATGTAATTTCATCATTTGAGAAACCTGAATAAAAGGTTTTGTTTACTTGCTCAGATACTTTATCAAAAGCACCTTTTAATTCTTCTGCTTTCTTTGTAGTTGAAATAATAATTTGCCTGCGATTTAGGCTATTATGCGTACGTACAATAAGCCCTTGCGTTTCCATTCGGTCGAGCATACTTGTCAAAGTTGTATTGGCAAGTGAAGTAAGTTTGCTAATTTCAGATATTGTTATATCTTTATTCTCCCAAAGCACATATAAAATTTTACCTTGTGCTCCATTAAACTCATCAACACCATTTTCTTT